>NZ_JAEDXV010000169.1:0-249 GCF_036877645.1 Terriglobus sp. ADX1 | reverse complement strand
AGATGCCAACAGCTAAAAGCTTTAGAAAGACGATTTTGCCTCTAACCCCAATGGAAAGACGATTTTACAGCCACTAAAAACATAAACCCAATAGAAAGACGATTTTAGAAAAACAGGGGGGAGGGGGTACCCCTGCCTGCAGAACCCACGAAGCACTACGACTTCAGAATCGTAACCTTCCCATCCGTTGTCTTTCGGAAGGCATGCAACTGGTTCGCATCCGCGCCCACATGCCGCAGAATTACACCA
>NZ_JAEDXV010000168.1:0-250 GCF_036877645.1 Terriglobus sp. ADX1 | reverse complement strand
TGGTGTAATTCTGCGGCATGTGGGCGCGGATGCGAACCAGTTGCATGCCTTCCGAAAGACAACGGATGGGAAGGTTACGATTCTGAAGTCGTAGTGCTTCGTGGGTTCTGCAGGCAGGGGTACCCCCCTCCCCCCTGTTTTTCTAAAATCGTCTTTCTATTGGGTTTATGTTTTTAGTGGCTGTAAAATCGTCTTTCCATTGGGGTTAGAGGCAAAATCGTCTTTCTAAAGCTTTTAGCTGTTGGCATCT
>NZ_JAEDXV010000167.1:0-250 GCF_036877645.1 Terriglobus sp. ADX1 | reverse complement strand
GTGTGGGCCAGTGACGGGCGGACGCGCTGGTTGCGATTCCAGATCCTTTGGAACGGACTGTGCGGTCGCTGCTCCGGTGACGAGGACGAACAATGCAATGGCGGTGCGGTAGTGCATGGGTACCCCCCTCCCCCCTTATTCCTAAAATCGTCTTATCAAAGGACTTAGTATTTAAAGTGGAGCTAAAATCGTCTTTCTATTGGGTTTACACGCAAAATCGTCTTTTCATTGGACTTAGCGGTTGATTGAC
>NZ_JAEDXV010000166.1:0-251 GCF_036877645.1 Terriglobus sp. ADX1 | reverse complement strand
CGCACGAGCCGGATTTGCGAGAGGCGATTGGCCGCATCGCGAAATTCCTAGAGGAGTACCGCAGGAAGTACGGTAAGGCGTAGACATGAAATGAAGATGCCCACCTTGAAAGGTGGGCGTCTTATTTGCGACCGACATAGTGTCTGACTCGATCAATGAGCAACTGTTGGTTCAGTTTTGGGACGGCGGCTCAATGTGGTCTACCACCAGAACCTGTACTGGCCCCTTGGCGTGCTCCAGTGAGAGTCCCA
>NZ_JAEDXV010000165.1:0-252 GCF_036877645.1 Terriglobus sp. ADX1 | reverse complement strand
CGCACGAGCCGGATTTGCGAGAGGCGATTGGCCGCATCGCGAAATTCCTAGAGGAGTACCGCAGGAAGTACGGTAAGGCGTAGACATGAAATGAAGATGCCCACCTTGAAAGGTGGGCGTCTTATTTTGCGACCGACATAGTGTCTGACTCGATCAATGAGCAACTGTTGGTTCAGTTTTGGGACGGCGGCTCAATGTGGTCTACCACCAGAACCTGTACTGGCCCCTTGGCGTGCTCCAGTGAGAGTCCCA
>NZ_JAEDXV010000164.1:0-252 GCF_036877645.1 Terriglobus sp. ADX1 | reverse complement strand
TCTGTATTGCTAGAAAATAATTTTGCGCCAAGTTGCACAATGCGCGCAGACAGTGCAGAAGTGATCGTTCCGAAGGTCGCGTTGGTATTACCACCCCATTCTGCAGTTGGATTGCTCGGATCAACGGCGCGCCAGCAACAAATGTTGTATTGGGTTGACCAAGCTCTGTGTGGTTGAGTGCGTTATATGCCTCAACTCGGAATTCGAGTCTCGCACCATGCGTTAATGACGTCGTCTTTAAGACGGACATGT
>NZ_JAEDXV010000163.1:0-253 GCF_036877645.1 Terriglobus sp. ADX1 | reverse complement strand
CACGACACACGCAAGCCTTATGGCAAGGCGGATGGATATTGATGCAGCTTCGCACCACCGCTCGTATCTAAGTGCAACTTGTACGCATAAAGCGCGTCATCCTGAGCGAAACGAAGTGAAGTCGAAGACCTGCATTCTCCTGTGCCCTCTGCCATGCGCCAAGAAAACCACAGGATGGTTTTTATGAAGCATTCCCATTGGGGACAAGAAAAGCAGGTCCTTCGGCTTCGCTCAGGATGACGAACTTCGTTCG
>NZ_JAEDXV010000162.1:0-253 GCF_036877645.1 Terriglobus sp. ADX1 | reverse complement strand
TACCAGACATTGCCTGAAGCCTGCGGCGCAACAAACGCCAACTTCATATCCATAAAGGCGCGCGACAGCCCAAGAATGTCTCCCGCGTTACTGCCGCGGCCATGCAAAAGCACAACGGCTCCGGCGCTCCTTTAGAGGCTCGCCTGCCGTATAAACCGGACTCAGATCATGAGGTCCTTGCATCGTTCCAATCTCCTTTCTGTGCAGGGATGACGGCCTTTACACCGTCACCGCCGTCTTCGACGACTGCTTC
>NZ_JAEDXV010000161.1:0-253 GCF_036877645.1 Terriglobus sp. ADX1 | reverse complement strand
CCGCTGTTAGCGGTGGCAAGAGCGAGACCGGAGGGCGTTTGCGCGATGGCCGTTACCTGGCTGGCTTCGGTGTGCGCGATGTCTGTGTAAGTGTTGGCCTGCGCTGTGTCGATGCGATAGACGCGGCGCGATTGCCGGTGGCGGCGAAGAGTGCGTTGTTGCGAACGGTGAGGGCGTAGACGACGTCCTGCTGGAGGGCGACGAGGCGCAGAGGTGTGCCGTCGGGGGCGATGCGGTAGATTTCGGAGCCGTC
>NZ_JAEDXV010000160.1:0-253 GCF_036877645.1 Terriglobus sp. ADX1 | reverse complement strand
TATGTCGGAAGTAACTGCTGGCGTTAACCGACAGGCTCACGAGATTACGATTCGCGAGCGTGAACGTTTGTTTCACATCTAAAAGGACAAAGGGGGTCTGTTCGCTCGCGGTCGTATGAATCAAGCGCCGGCCGTGACATCGATTCTTGTTCCCGCGGGAGAGGCGAGTTCCGCAGTCCTATTGCTGTAGACGACGTGTCCCGCTACACTTCCGGTCATCCCAGAAAGATGCTGAGTCGGAGATTGGTCTCCC
>NZ_JAEDXV010000015.1:0-110692 GCF_036877645.1 Terriglobus sp. ADX1 | reverse complement strand
TGGCAGTGTGATGGTGGCTGACAAGAAAGGCGGCGCACCTGAGCCATACATCACACTCAACACCGCAGAAGCTCTCGCCGGACTCGCGCAGATGAGCGTGCTGGAGATCCATCCCTGGGGCTCGCGCAACGACGATCTTGAACGCCCTGATCGCATCATCATTGACCTCGATCCCGATGAGTCACTCTCATGGTCTACCGTCTGCGAAGCTGCACTCGAAGTTCGAGATGTACTGAAAAGCGCAGGCGTAGAAAGCTTCGTAAAAACAACCGGGGGCAAGGGCCTACACGTTCTCTTCCCAATCACGCCAAAGCATGACTTCGCCGTGATGAAAGCGTGGACCCACGGTTTGGTGCAAGCCATGGAACAAGCCCGCCCCGAACTCTATCTAACCAAGATGAGCAAAGCTGCACGCACCGGAAAAATCTACCTTGACTACCTGCGCAACGAGCGGGGTGCTACGGCCGTTGCACCGTACAGCATGCGCGCACGCACAGGCCTTCCCGTAAGCATGCCACTGGAGTGGAAGGAGCTTACTGGCAACACGCGTCCGCGCTATACCGTTCATGATTTTGAGGAATGGAAGCCGCGCCTGAAGAAGGATCCGTGGCGCAAACTGCTTGAGATCAAACAGACACTGAACGCCGCAGCAGTGGAGCACTTCGCGCCGAAGGCGAAGCGCTCCTAGCCGCAGCGGACATTACTTGGTAAAGCTGAAGATTGTTGTTGTGTGATACGTCTGTCCCGGTCGCAGCAGCGTGCTCGGAAACGCCGGGTGGTTCGGGGAATCTGGATAGTGCTGCGTCTCCAGGCAGAATCCACCGCGACGCACATACTTCTTGCCACCTGTGCCGGTAATCTCGCCATCCTTGATGAAGTTACCGGTATAGAACTGAACACCCGGCTCCGTAGTCTTCACGGTAAGCGTGCGTCCAGACGAAGGATCGGTCACAATGGCGGCGGTCTTCATCGTTCCCGCGGCACCGTTCAATACAAAGTTGTGATCGTAGCCACCGGCAATGGTCAGTTGTTCGTTCTTCGCCTCGATACGCTCACCAATGGAGTGCGGTGTGCGGAAATCAAAGGGCGTGCCAGCCACCGGAGGCAGATCACCTGTGGGAATCAGTACCTTGTCCACCGGTGTATAACGATCGGCATTGATCTGGATCTTGTGATTCAGAATCGTTCCATTTCCCTCACCCGACAGGTTGAAGTAGGAATGGTTCGTTAGGTTAATTACCGTTGGCTTTGTGGTTGTGGCGCTGTACTCAATCTTCAGGTCATGCCCGTGCAGCGTGTAGGTAACATGCGCAGTCAGCGTGCCAGGATATCCCTGGTCGCCATCGGGTGAAATCAAAGTGAACTCTACGCCATCGGCCACTTCCTTGGCGCTCCAGATACGGTTATCAAAACCGTCGGTGCCGCCGTGCAACGACTGGCCATTGTTGTTGATCGGGACATGATAGGTATGGCCATCAATCGTGAACTGTCCCTTGGCAATGCGGTTGCCATAGCGTCCGACCACTGCGCCAAAGTACGTCCCGCCATCATCCTGATAGCTCGCAGCCTGCGGATGCCCGAGAGCCACATCGGCAAACTTGCCATTGCGATCTGGAGCGTCAATCGCCTGAATGCGCGCGCCCAGCGTGATCAGTTTCACCTGCAGCTCCGGACTCTTCAGCGTATAGATTTCAACGGGTTTGCCGTTCTTCGCCGTGCCGAACGACGCCTTCGTTACTTCCGCATTCATACCGGTTCCGATCATCCCCAGCGCCAGCAGCGCCACTGCCATCTTCATTGTTCCATGCACCTCACGCCGCCATGCGCGGACTCCCGCGAAGTATACCGGGCTGAAGTACCATCGCGCGAATGCCGCAGGATTTATACTGGTTACAGTTCTTTGACAGCGCTGCAACACGCAACGCTCGAAGCTGCTCCACAAAGTTGGGGGCGTCATGGTTTCGACGGGGTCGCTTGTGGCAAGAGGGCATGCCGGGGTGTGGACACCCGTAATCGCTCACAAAACTATAAGTGCCGAACCTCAATTCGCGCTTGCTGCTTAATTAACTAAGTAGCCGATTGCTCCCGCTTCGCCTACGGGCAGGTACCAATCGTCGCACAGTAGGCTGGTCAAAGCTGTTCCGCCTGGACGGCAATGATGAGATCGATCAGGCTGGTGGCCGTTACATCTTCGCCCGTTCTAAGTGGCGGCTACGAGACAAAGATGATACGGGAAAAGCATGAATGCCTTTTGTCATTGGTTTCTTCGGACGGGAGTTCGATTCTCCCCGCCTCCACCAACTTCATTTCTTCCAAATCACCATCACGCAGTTCCCGCGTGACAGCAGAACGCAAAGCCAGTAGAGTGGTGGCGCTCGCCACTTTCCCTACGGAATTGGATGCTTCGCTTATGCGCTTTGTCTTGCCTGCCCTGCTTTCATCTCTGATTGCGCTCTCCGCCTTTGCTCAGGCGGTTCGCGGTAATGTCGACCTCACACATCCACAGACCTACACGCTGCATCGCATCGGCAGCATGGACCCCACCGGAGGAAATCGTGACTCGCTCCGTGTACTCGCGGGTGCAACAGCAACCTTGATGGATGTCGATGGACCCGGCCAGATCTCGCACCTTTGGGTGACTATCTCTGACGCCGAAAAGTACTTCCTCAAGCGCGTCGTTCTGCGCATCTACTGGGACGGTGAAGCCACCCCCAGTGTCGAAGTCCCCATCGGCGATTTCTTCGGTCAAAACACTGGCGAATATGTCGGCTTTGAATCTGCTCTTCTCAACGTTGGTTCCAGCCGTGCGCTCAATAGCTACTTCCCCATGCCCTTTCGGAAGCACGCGCGCATCACGATCGAGAATCAGGGCAAGCTCCCCATCAACAGCTTCTACTACAACCTGGAATACCGCACCGGCCCGAATGTCGCAGACAAGGATTCTCTCTATTTCCATGCACAGTATCGTCAGGCCATTCCCAACAAAGGATGGACGACAGACTTTTACGACAACCAGGATTATCGCGTAAACCTGAAGCCCAACTTAGATGGCAAGGATAACTACACCTTCCTTGAAGCCAACGGCAAAGGACACTACGTCGGTCTCACACTTGGCGTCGTACAAAACCAGGATGGATGGTGGGGTGAGGGCGATGAAATGCTCTTCATCGACGACATGAGCAAGCCAACCATCACCGGCACCGGATCAGAAGACTACTTCCTTGGTGCATGGGATTTCGGAACTCACTTTGCGTACCAGAGCAATGGAGCGCCGCTCGTGGGATCAGAACTCGCTGGCAGCCACAATCTCGTCTACCGTTTCCATCTCGATTCGCCCATTCCCTTCACCAAAGAATTTAAGGGCACAATCGAACATGGCCATGCTAACCATCGTTCCGACAACTACTACTCCGTCGCTTACTGGTATCAGACCGAGCCGCATGCCCCATTCCCTGAACTACCTGCGGTAGAAACTCGCTTACCAACGATCTATTCCACCGGTGGCCCCGGCAACGGCCCGCAACAGAACATCGCACCGCCAGTAGCGCCGCCCCCCATCCCGCAGCCGGGTGCGATCTCACCAACGGCCAATCCGCAATCACCTACGCGCCCGCAATAAAGCCACAAACAGAATGCCCAGGTCTGCAATAAGCAACCTGGGCATTTGTGTGAGAAGACGCGCTGCGTTAATGGAAGCGAAGGAGTTTACTCCCGCAAAACAACTATCAGAACAGTGGTTTCTGCCCCGGGATTGAAATCCCTTCCAACTCCAGCAATACGCGCTTCGTCTCAAGTCCACCGGCAAATCCTGTAAGCGCGCCTGACGTTCCAATCACGCGATGACAAGGCACCACAATCGACAGTGGATTCCGTCCATTTGCTGCCCCCACCGCACGGCTCGCCGTAGGCTTTCCCAAACGCGCGGCAAGTTCGCCGTAACTACGCGTTTCCCCATACGGAATGGCTAATAACTGTTCCCAAACCAACTTCTGAAATTCGGTTCCACGCGCATCCAATGGCAGCTCAAACTCGCGACGCTTTCCCGCAAAATATTCTTCGAGTTGGGCTACAGCTTTTCTCAACACAACATGCGAATCATCTTCACGAGCTTCTTCCAATCGCACACGCTTAGGATCATCCTCCGGCCAAAGCACAGCGACCAACCCAACATCGCTTGCCACCAACTTCAGCACGCCAACAGGCGATGGCATTGAAGTTTTCACCAGGCCCATATTTTCAATCTCTCCTTGCAAAGCATGTTAATCACGATCATGATTAACAATTCTTATTCCAGCCTTACAGAACGCAATCGCAACGAGTTTCCGATGACGCAAACAGACGAAAGACTCATCGCACCTGCGGCTACCATCGGATTCAACGTCAGGTGAAACAGCGGATACAGAACGCCTGCGGCAAGAGGCACTCCCAATGCGTTGTAAAAGAAAGCGAAAAACAGATTCTGCCGAATAGTTCTCATGGTGGCAACACTCAATCGCCGCGCTCGCAACAGACTCTGTAAATCGCCCTTCAGCAGCGTCACAGGCGCTGATTCCATGGCAATGTCTGTTCCTGTTCCCATTGCAATACCAACATCGGCAGCAGCTAACGCAGGAGCATCGTTAATACCATCGCCCGCCATGGCAACCACTGCGCCGCTATCACGCAGTTGTTTCACCAAAGCAGCTTTGTCCTGCGGCAACAGGCTCGCCTTGTACTCAATCTGCAAAGGTCCAGCTACAGCCTTCGCTGTCGCCTCATGATCACCCGTCGCCATCACAACCTTCAGTCCTGCACGCTGCAACTCCGTCACCACATGAGCAGCAGTCGAACGCATCGGATCAGCGATACCGATGCTTCCTGCAAACACATCGTCCACAACAACAAAGATCAGCGTTCGACCATCTATCCGCGATGCATCACTGTCTTGCGGCAGCTCACGTATCACCGCAGCATTTCCTATCGCAATGCTGCGGCCATCGACCGTTGCACACACTCCTTGCCCAGTCGTCGAAATAAACCCATCTGCAGAATGCAGCGCTACACCACGTTCCTCAGCAGCGCGAACCACTGCGCCAGCCAGAGGATGCTCGCTCATCTTCTCCACACTTGCGGCAAACCGCAGCACATCCTCTGTACTGAAGCCAGGCTGTGGCGTGACCTCCACAACAGAAGGCTTGCCTTCCGTGAGCGTGCCCGTCTTATCAATCACCAGCGTATTCACATTGCCAAGTTGCTCCAGTGCCTCCGCATTGCGCAGCAACACACCTGCATGCGCGCCACGCCCTGTACCTACGGTGATTGCCATCGGTGTCGCCAATCCCAATGCACACGGACACGCCACGATCAGCACAGCTACCGCACTCACCACTGCATGCGACAGTCGAGGCTGCGGCCCCATCAGCATCCATGCAGCGAATGCAATCACAGCAGACACAAGTACTGCGGGAACAAAGATGCCACTCACGCGATCTGCAACGCGTTGAATCGGCGCACGCGTTCGTTGTGCCTCACTTACCAGCCGCACAATCTGTAGCAACATCGTATCTGCGCCAACACGTTCTGCACGCATACGAAACGCACCAGTGCCGTTCATCGTTCCACCGGTAACGGCGTCATTCGCAACCTTTGCAACCGGCATTGGTTCTCCGGTCATCATCGACTCATCAATCGATGAAGCACCATCCAACACCACACCATCCACTGGCACACGCTCTCCGGGACGCACACGCAAGACATCCCCGACATGCACATCTGATAGCGGCACTTCTGTCTCGCTATCGCCTTCGACGCGCAATGCAGTTTGCGGGGCCAATCCCAATAAAGAACGCAATGCAGCACCTGTGCTGCTGCGTGCACGAAGCTCAAGCACTTGCCCCACCAGCACCAGGGTTACGATTACGGCCGCAGGTTCAAAGTAAAGCCCAATCGCGCCAGATGCACCACGCGCTGTTGCAGGGAAAAACTGGGGTGCCTCAACCGCAGCCAAGCTGTATAAATAAGCCGCGCCTGTTCCCAGCGCAATCAGCGTAAACATGTTCCAGTTGCCCGTGCACACAGACTGCCATCCACGTACAAAGAACGGCCATCCACATCCCCACACCACTGCTGTAGCCAACAAAAGCTCGACCACTGGCAAAGGTCGCATGAACATCATCAGCAACAATGGCAACGTCAACACCGCGGCGATCCAAAGCCGCTTCGTCATGTCATCCAGCTCGGAAGTGTCTTCCTCCAGCACCGCACCTACAGGCTCCAACGCCATGCCACAGATAGGACACGTTCCCGGTCCCATCTGCCGAATCTGAGGATCCATGGGACACGTGTATTCGATGCTCTCTGCGCCAACAGACGGAGGCACAGCAGGAGACGGATGCAGATACTTTTCCGGATCAGCTATGAACTTGGTGTGACATCCCTTCGAACAGAAGTAATAGGTGTCCCCCTTATAGTCCATCGAAGCCGCAGCCTTCGCAGGGTCAATCGTCATTCCACAAACAACGTCCTTCACCTTCGGGGTAGCAGGAGCTGATGACAGAGTCACCAACCCCTGCACTCCACCACAACAGCTGCCCGCCTCCGTATCTCCCTGCAAATACTTCTGCGGATGAGCCAAAAACTTATCGTGGCAACCTTTGCAGCAGAAGTAGTACGTGGTTCCTTCAAACTTTGCGGATGAAGCAGCCTTCGTTGGGTCCACTAACATACCGCACACTGGATCGGTCTGCACTGCCATCGTTTTCTCTTCACCACTACAGCAACTCATCGCAACAGACCTCAGTTCCCCGCACTTGAAGGCAGATTACGCATCGCATCTTCCGCGCCGATGCTCATAGGTTTTTCCAACGCTCCATCCAGCGTAAAGTTCTCCAAAGCAATTGCCGCAGACCATTCCTGATGTAACGCTTTCACATATCCCAACTGCAACTCATACAACATCGCCTGGGCCTCAAGCACTTTCGGATATGCCTGCCCCATCTGCTGGTACTTCATCACTTCCAATTCATACGCCCGGCGCGCTCTTGGCAATATCTGCGTGCGATATCGGTCAGCCGTGAATCGCGCCTGTTCATACTGTTGCGCAATAGGTTCTGCGCGCTCCCGTATCCACATCTGCGTACGAACTACCGCAGCCTGTGCACGAGATAAGTCCGCCTTGGCAGCACCGACGTTGCCTTGGTTGCGATTCCACAACGGCAACTGAACACCAGCCTGCGCAAATCCCATCCAGCCTGCAGCCTTATTCGTTCTATCCAACCGCTCGCCGGAATACCACTCGCCCGCTGTGATTTTCACATTCGGGACAGACTCACGCTGCGCGGACTTCACCTGCGCTTCTGCAATTGTTACCGAGGCCGCTGCCTGTTTCACCGCAGGGCTGTCTTCAACGCTCTTACGTATCAAATCCTGCACATCCATCTGCGGTGGCTCAGTCAATTTCCCATCCAATGGCTGCGCACTGATCGTAGCCACGCCTGCTGTCGCAGCAAGCCTTCCGAACGACGCCAAAAACATCCGCTGTGCATCGACAAATTCCATCTTCGCCTGCTCTGTCTGTATCTCGGCTTTCAATACATCAGCTGCATCCGCTTGTCCCACGCGCATCAATTCATGTGCGTTCACCTGCGCATCCTCTGCCTGCTTCAACATGCGTTCATGAATGGTCACCGAAACCTGTGCGCTCAGTGCATCAAAGAATCGTTGCGCAACGTCGTTGTGAACGCGCGCACGCTGCATCTCCACGCCAATTTCATTGGCCTTACCTTCCGCGCGAACCACATCACGACGCAGAGCAAGCTTTCGTCCCAGCACGATCTCCTGGGAAAGAAACGCGCCCTGTTCACCGCCATGAAAGCTGCCGCCGCGAATGTGCTCTCCTGAATAGCCGACAACCGGATCAGGTGGCAATGCTACTTGTCTTGCCTGCTGCTCGCTGCGTGCCACGGCCGCACGCGCTTCCACAAGCGAAGGATGATGCGCCTCTGCAAGATCCAACCACTGCGCCAACGTCATCGCCGGTTGGTTCACAACGTCCTTTAACAGTTCCGGTGCAGGAAGATTCTCCCCTGTACGAAACTCCAGCGCCTCCGGCTCCTGCACTTCCTGCATGGGATACGTAAGAGCATCCTTCGTTGCAGGCAGACTTTGTTGCTGCCTCTGCATTGCAGCATGATCGTGCTGCATACCATCCATCGATTGCGCTGTCGCCGCACCACTCGTCATCACGCACGCCAGTATCAGAGAATGCATCTTCATCGACGCACCTCCTCGACCTTTGCAACAGCACTCGTTGCAGCACCTCCATACAACGAAGCCATTGGATCATTCGGTCGATTTGCAGCTTTCATCGCAGCAATCACGCGGTCATATTGTTCCGCAGGAAGCACACGTACAAAGGTCATCATGCCCTGCATGAAACGGCTCCAGTCTGCGCGCAGACCAAGATTCTCCGGGCGATTGACCAATGCGTCCATCGACATCATCGGCCCTTCCATCAGTGCATCCTGCGGATAGTTCGGCACATTCTCTGCATTCGGCGCAGCCTCTTGCATCTGCTGCATCATGCCTTCATGGCTGGTATCAAAGGCTCTCTGCTGTTTGCGTTGCTGCGCACTCATGCGTGGCGAGCCGTTCGTCTGCTGCTGCATCATGCCCATCATCGATGGGTCCATATCAGTATCTGCAAGCGCAGCATCGCCATTGCGCATGGCAGGCTTTGTCACCATGTCCATGTTCATGGGCCGCGTCATCGGTCCCACCTGTGTCACCATCTGGTTCATCATGTGGTGCGGCAGATGGCAGTGCAGCATCCAGTCACCAGGATTATCTGCAACAAATTCCACATCGCGCGCCTGTCCAACACCAACCAGCACCGTATTTCCCGGCCACCATGCTGTCTCGGGAATGCGCCCCCCCTCCGTGCCTGTCGTGTAGAACGTGTGCCCATGAACATGCATTGGATGATGATCCATGCCCATGTTCACAAAGCGAATCCGAATACGTTCACCCTGCTTTACGATCAGTGGTGTTGTCGCTGGACTTGCTTTGCCATTCAGCAGCAACCAGTTGTACTCCATTTTCATGGTGTCAGGAATCGTCTGGTTCGCAAGCAGCGCGAACTCCTGCAAGTGAATGACATAGTCCTTCTCGCAGTGCGGACGATACGGCACCTTGGGGTGCATAATCACCGCGCCCAACATGCCTGCCATCTCCTGCATGGCCATGTGCGAGTGATAGAAGAAGGTACCTTCCTGCTTGATGATGAAGTTATAGGTGAAGCTCTCGCCGGGTTTGATGGGCGGTTGACTGATGCCCGGCATCCCATCGTTACCGATAGTGTCTTCAAACCCATGCCAATGAATCGACGTGGGCTCAGGCAGTTCGTTCTTGTAAATCACACGGATCTTATCACCCTGCGTCACCTGAATCGTGGGTCCCGGAGCACTCCCGTTGAAGCCCCACACATCCATCCACTTCTGCGGCGCAATCTGTTGGCGAAAGACGCTTGCAGTCAGGCGAAACACCTTTACATCGCCATCCATCTCAAATGGCAAGTCTCCCACTTCCGTGGTGATAACGGGCACCGTACCCACTGGCCTTGCACCTGTTTCCAACTTTGAAAGCGAACCGCTCGCTGTGCCTAAATAACCGCCTTTTGCATGCACCTGCGGCACAGCAGTCTGCGGAACAGAGGCAACAACCTCCGCCTTACCTTCGCGCCCAGCGGCAAGCAATGCCGCGGACCATGCAGCCGTACGCTGCAGAAACGATCTGCGTGTCGACATCTTTTAAAACTCCATACTGAAAACCAACGTGTACACACGGTGCGACACAACGCACCGCAACGTTCGGCGATGACTGCGCATTCACAAACACGCAGCAACAACCGGCGTATTACACGCGCAGCATGGAAGTTTGTTCGAGAGGAGAGAGCGGAACAGCAAGAGGATGATCTGTAACATCCAGCACATGTGTGATTGGCACAACCACATGCTCTGTCACTGGAAGAACCACAGCCACCAGCGATGCTGCATCATCCGTTACAACACGGAAGTCTGCCGAAGGCGGCAACGCCTGATGACGGCAATTCATCTGTCCGCATCCAGCATCGATATTGGGCAGATCGTTACGCTCTGCGCGCATTCCCTGGCAATGCTCCATACCGGAGTCCATCACCATCGCACCGTCATGCGGCATCGCGGCGGCTTCATCCATGGCAGATGCAGCCATCGCAGGCATTGCCGACACAGCACATATCGACTCGCATCGAGCCGTGCCCACGGAGAGCAGCAAAAGCAGGCAAAGCATCGCATTGGCGATCATCTTCCGCATTTCACTGTCCTCCCTGCCTTCTAGGATGCACCAGAATCGCGTTCGATGCATTCCAAAGTCGCATGCCTACTGAAGAATCGGCACGCCGCCCAGATCTTGCGAAGCCGCAATGCGAGCTGACCACTCTGCTGGACCAGTCGTGTGAACGCTGGTGCCATCGGCGCTAACTGCCACGGTCACGGGCATATCTACCACTTCAAATTCGTAGATTGCCTCCATGCCAAGGTCTTCAAACGCCAGCACCTTCGACGCTTTAATGGCCTTTGACACCAGATACGCGGCACCGCCAACGGCCATAAGGTACACCGCACCGTTGTCCTTGATGGCATCAATCGCCTGCGGTCCGCGTTCGCTCTTGCCCACCATACCCAAAAGGCCAGTCTGTTCCAGCATCTGCCGCGTGAACTTATCCATACGCGTTGCGGTCGTCGGCCCTGCGGGTCCAACCACCTCTTCGCGTACCGGATCGACCGGGCCGACGTAATAGATAAAGCGATTTGTAAAATCCACCGGCAACTTCTCACCGCGGTTCAGCCTGTCTGTCATGCGCTTGTGCGCGGCGTCGCGCCCTGTCAAAAGCTTGCCGTTCAGCAGAACAGTTTCACCCGCCTGCCATGTCGCCACTTCTTCACGCGTCACCGTGTCCAGATTCACGCGGCGCGCATTTGTGGGGTTATAAGTGAGCTTCGGCCAATCTTCCAACGACGGCGGATCAAGCTTTGCAGGACCGCTGCCATCCAGATGAAAATGCACATGCCGCGTGGCCGCACAATTCGGAATCATGGCAACAGGCAGGTTCGCCGCGTGTGTCGGCGCGTCAAGAATCTTGATATCCAGCACCGTCGTCAAGCCACCAAGTCCCTGCGCACCAATCCCTAGCGCATTCACTTTGCGATACAGCTCGATGCGCAGTTCCTCAGTCTTGTTCTGTGGCCCACGCGCAATCAGCTCCTGCATGTCGATGGGTTCCATCAACGATTGCTTGGCCAGCAACATCGCCTTCTCAGCCGTGCCGCCAATGCCAATGCCGAGCATCCCCGGCGGACACCACCCCGCCCCCATCTGCGGCACCATCTTCAGCACCCAATCAACGATCGAGTCCGACGGATTCAACATGGCAAACTTGCTCTTCGCCTCGCTGCCGCCGCCCTTTGCTGCAACGATTACGTCCACACCATCGCCTGCGACCAGCTCCGTAACCACAACGGCAGGCGTATTGTCCTTCGTGTTTTTGCGGCTGAACGCAGGGTCCGCCAGCACCGACGCGCGCAACGTATTGTCCGGATCCAGGTAGGCGCGGCGTACGCCTTCATCGCACATCTGCTGCACATCCATGGTGGCGTCGGCAAACTGCACGCCCATTCCGATCTTCAGAAAGACAGACACAATGCCAGTGTCCTGGCAGATGGGACGATGACCCTCCGCGCACATGCGGCTATTGATCAGAATCTGCGCCATCGCATCTTTGGCAGCAACGGACTCCTCAAGCTCATAGGCGCGAGCGAGGTTCGTAATGTAGTCCACCGGGTGGTAGTAGCTGATGTATTGCAGCGCGTCCGCAATGCTGCTGATGAAGTCTTCCTGCTTGATCTGCGTCATGACAACTTCCATGGTAAAGCCAATGAAAGTTGGTCTTTGACGGACCATCCTATTGTGCATGCCCCAAGGAGTAGGACCAAGGCTATCGAAAGATAGGGACCGAAACTTACTGATTTTTTACGCCTCCAAAGCGACAATTTCTGCAACGACTGAAACTTATGCACGTTTTTCTCGTCAGGGCAGGTCTTTTATGTGTGGCATTGCAGGCTTTCTGGCTCTGAATGGGCCGGCAGCTTCTCCTTTTGAAACGTTAAGTGTTATGGCGTACCCAATGAGAAATAGAGGGCCGGATGCATATGGCTCGTGGGTAGGCCCGCATTCTGAAATCGGAATGGCACATCGTCGTCTATCGATCATTGATCCCACAGAAGCTTCTGACCAACCGATGCACTTCCCGGATCACTCTCTATCGATTGTTTTTAATGGGGAAATCTATAACTTTCGCGAACTTCGGTC
Organism: Terriglobus sp. ADX1; assembly: GCF_036877645.1. Classification (NCBI taxonomy): domain Bacteria; kingdom Pseudomonadati; phylum Acidobacteriota; class Terriglobia; order Terriglobales; family Acidobacteriaceae; genus Terriglobus; species Terriglobus sp. ADX1. Next base: position 98,308 of record NZ_JAEDXV010000015.1, on the reverse strand, counting down.
ACAACTGGAGTTTTATGGACATTGCTTTCAAACGGAAGGCGATACCGAAGTTCTGCTCCACATGTACCAGCAATATGGGCTGGATATGCTCCCACGACTACGGGGGATGTATGCCTTCGCAATTTGGGACAAAAGTGCCCAAATACTCGTCCTGGCACGAGATCCGTTAGGCATAAAACCGATGTACTACAGTGTGATCGATGGCAAATTTTATTTTGCTTCTCAGGTCAAGGCGCTAAAGCCTCTGCTGGACACCCACACACCTGATGCTGCCGGACGGGCAGCTTTTCTTTTGTGGGGTTCTGTCCCAGAGCCTTACACGCTATATCGAGAGATTCGATGTCTTCCTGCCGGCGCGGCCATGATCGTGGAACCTGGATGCGAGCCACGACTCATACAGGGGGAAACCGTTGGCGACGTATTTGCCGCAGCCGCGACACAGGAAGTAACGCAGGATCACGCGGAGCGACAGCACGTACTTCGCGAAGCGCTATTTGACTCGGTTTTCGCCCACATGATCTCGGATGTACCGGTGGCACTCTTCCTGTCGGCGGGATTAGATTCAGCAACCATAGCCGGACTTCTGAGTGAACGAAAAGGAGAGGCCCCCCAGGCGATGACTCTGGGTTTTACAGACGGCAAGGCAGAAGACGAAACGAAACTAGCACATGAGATCGCAGATTTTTACGGACTAGCCCATAAGGAAAAGTTCTACGGAGCGGAACAGTTCGCGCAGATGTATGAGTCCTTTGTGAACGCTATGGACCAACCCACGATTGATGGGATGAATGTATTCATGATCAGTCGCATGGCCAAGGATTTCGGCTACAAGGTGGCCCTCTCCGGCATCGGTGGTGACGAACTTTTCGGGGGCTACCCAAGCTTCCACCAGGTTCCTGCAATCAAGCGGAAGTTTCAGTGGGCAAATGGCATTCCAGGGCTTGGGAAGACGTTTCGATGTCTATCCGCTCCCTTCCTGCGCTACATGACTTCTCCCAAATATGCCGGACTACTGGAGTATGGAACCAATATTCAGGGCTCGTACCTACTGCGTCGCGGTCTGTTCATGCCCTGGGAATTGAAACATGTGATGAACCCCGATATGGCGCGGGACGGATTGCGTGAACTGGAGGAGACGGGCCTGATTGGGCTACGACTCCCAAACCTGGTGTCTGGAGATGTGGACAAGCTGCATGTACACATTCTGGAAATGACGATGTACATGCGGAACCAGTTGTTGCGAGACGCGGATTGGGCAGGCATGGCCAACTCCGTCGAAATCCGAGTTCCTTTTGCCGATTGGAAACTGTTGAAGGTTCTTGCGCCTTACATCGTGCACGGAGGCTTTACCAAGCAGGACATGATCGCGACTCCTGCGCGACATTTGCCCGCCCATATCCTGAATCGACCCAAAACCGGCTTCGCAGCCCCTGTTCGCGAATGGCTAAGCGTAGGCTTCCCGGGAGAAAAGCCAAAACGAGGGTTGAGAGGATGGGCTCTCCATCTGGAGAAGGCTTTCGTTACGAGTTGAACAGGGTTGCGGAACATACAATCAGGCAATGCGTCCGATTGGCGATGTTCTGCAACAACTTCACTCTGGAGTAACAACCAGCCGCGCACTGGTTGAACAATGCCTCACCAACATCGCCGACCCCGGCGGCGAGGGTGCGCGAACCTTTACCCGTGTCAGTGACACGGCTCTGCAGCAAGCCGACGCAGCCGACGGTCTGATCCGTGCGGGCAATACAGCGAATCAACCTCTGCTGGGACTTCCTATCTCAGTGAAGGATCTATTCGACGTGGCCGGAGAAATCACTACCGCAGGCTCTGTCGTGTTGGCTGAAGCGCCTCCAGCCCGGCAGGACGCAACCATCGTCGCACGTCTGCGCGCAGCGGGAGCCGTCATCATTGGCCGGACAAACATGACGGAGTTTGCCTATAGCGGGCTCGGACTGAACCCGCATTACGGTACTCCTGCCAATCCGTGGGATCGCGCTCATCGCCGCATCCCCGGTGGTTCGTCCAGCGGAGCAGCTATCTCAGTGACAGACGGCATGGCAGCGGCGGCCATCGGCACAGATACAGGCGGTTCTGTGCGTATTCCGTCTGGACTATGTGGACTTACAGGCTTCAAACCCACAGCCAGCCGCATTCCCATGGATGGCACACTGCCCCTCGCTCGCAGTCTTGATTCCGTCGGCCCGCTGGCGGCCACAGTGGATTGCTGTGCGCGCCTCGATGCTGTTCTCTCTGGCGCAGCCCATGCCCCGCAGCCTGCATTGCCTCCGCGCAAACTCAAGTTTGGCATCCTGCAGGGCTACGTTCTGGAAGGATTGGACGATGCAACAAACAACGCTTTCCAGAATGCGCTACTCGCATTGAAAGCAGCCGGCGCCATCATCGAACCGGTGGAATTCCCGGCTCTGGCGCGTATTCCTGCCAGTAATCAGACCGCCGCAGCTGAGGCGTATGCGTGGCACCGGCGTCTGCTTGCAACCAGCGGGAACCGCTACGACCCGCACGTCTCCACACGCATCCTGCACGGTGCCAACATGCTGGCCGCAGACTTCCTCGACCTGATGCAGGCACGACGAGAAATCGTTGCTGAATCCATGCAAGTCTTCGCGGGATACGACGCCATTCTGCTTCCGACAACGCCCATCATTCCGCCGCCCATCGCGGAGCTGGAACACGACGATACGGCCTACTTCAACGCCAACGGCCAAATGCTGCGCAACACAAGCATCTTCAACTTCCTCGATGGCTGCGCTCTTTCCGTTCCCTGCCATCCGAACGGCGAAGCGCCCGTCGGCCTGATGATCGCTGGTGCTCATGGCAACGATGCGCACGTACTGCGCGTAGGATCTGCGATCGAAGCAGTTCTGTCGCCATTGCGCCAATAAGAAAAGCCTCGCCAATGCGAGGCTTTTTCATCCAAAGGAAGAGCCACTACTCGATGGTCAGCTCGCGCGTAATCGTATCGCGCGTGTCGAACTGGCTGATCGTCTTCTGGTCAGTCTTCTTGTCCTTCGACTCAGCCCAAAGCTGATAGTCCACTGTGCGTGAAAGCTGCACAAAACGGAACTTGCCTGTCTCATCCACGGTCACGGACTTCACATTCTTATTGCCGTCATTCTTCAGGTACACCACAGCGCCCTTCAGCGGCGCGCCGTCCTTGCTCTTGACGACACCACTGACCACGCGTTCATGCACTACAGTCTTGGTGTCATAGGTGCCAATGCCAAGGCCCTTCTCACCGCTTGAGCCTGTCCCGTTGGCGTTCCGGCTCAAGCCCGGAATAAACTGTGCACCTGCACTCGCAACTCCGGCAAAGGCGAACACTCCGGCAAGAAGAACCATGGAAAAAGGGAAACGCTTCATGGGCATGATTTTACTCCCGGCAAGGGCAATTTCGCACCCTGTTTCCTGTGCGGCAAACATCTAACTTCATGAGAGGGATGCAACATGGACACGCGCAGGGAAAAAGACTCGCTCGGCTACGTAGAGGTTCCCGCCAAAGCGCTATACGGAGCGCAAACGGCACGCGCCATCGAGAACTTTCCCATCAGCGGCCTCCGCGCTAATCCTTTTCTTGTCCGCGCATTGGCGCTCATCAAATTCGCCGCTGCAAAGGTGAACGGCGACCTGGGCCTGATCACCCCGGACCAATCACGAGCTATCCAGCAGGCGGCGCAGGAGGTCCTCGACGGGCAGCATCTCGATCAGTTCGTTGTGGATGTGTTTCAGGCCGGTGCAGGCGTTTCGCTACACATGAACACGAACGAAGTGCTGGCAAACCGCGCTTCGCAGCTACTTGGCGGCACTCCAGGTGAATACACGCTGGCGCACCCCAATGACCATGTGAACTACGGCCAAAGCACCAATGACGTTTTTCCCACGGCCATGCGCCTCTCTGCCCTGCTCGCCTTGCAAGAGCTTTATCCGGTGCTGGAATCGCTGGCAGAAGGCCTGGAATCAAAAGCCGCCGAGTTCGACCACATTCTGAAATCAGGCCGCACCCACATGCAGGATGCCGTTCCCATCCGCCTGGGGCAGGAGTTCGCGGCCTACGCCGTGGCCATCCGCCGTGCCAAGACTTTCATCGCGGAAGCGAGCGCCGGTCTACGTGAACTGGGGCTCGGAGGGTCCGCCGTCGGTACCGGCATCAACACGCATCCGCAGTATCGCTATCTCGCCGTTGGTTTGTTAGCCGAACGAACGGGTGAACCACTAACCGCCGCCGACGATATGCGATACGCCATGCAATCGTGCGCGCCCATGGCCAGCATTTCCGGCGCACTGCGAACTCTAGCGTTGGAGATCATCCGCATCTCCAACGACCTTCGCCTGCTCTCTTCCGGCCCAAACACGGGCCTCCGTGAAATCGATCTTCCTGGTCTGCAACCCGGCTCGTCCATCATGCCGGGCAAGGTCAACCCCGTACTGCCGGAGCTTGCCGCGATGGTGGGTTTTCAGGTCTGCGGCAACGATGCAGCCGTCGCTATGGCCGTGCAGGCAGGCCAGCTTGAGTTGAACGTGATGATGCCCACCATGGCGCACAACGTGCTCCAGTCCATCACCATCCTCACCAACACGCTGCGCGAACTGGATCACCGCTGCATCCGCGGCATCACAGCCAACGAAGCTCGCTGCGCCTTCTACGCGCAATCCACCGTTTCATTGGCCACAGCGCTGAATCCTTACATTGGCTATGCGAAAGCTGCCGAAGTCGTAAAAGAATCCATCGCTACTGGCCGCTCCATCATCGACATCGTGCGCGAAAAAAATCTACTGACAGAACACCAGATCAGCACCATCCTTGACGCCCGCGCCATGACCGAGCCGCGCGAAAAAGAGTACGCATAACGCAACAAAGGCCGCTCATAATGAGCGGCCTCTGCTTCTAGAAAGAAGCGAACTTACTTCGATTGACGTCCGAAGCGATACACCACACCTGCCTGCAGGCCCAGGTTGTTCTGCACCGTTCCACCAAAGGTGGTGCCCACATACGTCGGCTGCACACGAACTGCCAGGTTGTTGTAAATGTTGTAATCCGCAATGAAAGAGAGCGAATAAGCAAACTTTGCATTCGAATCTGGCCACATGCCCAGGTCTTCTGAGCGCAGCCCCTTCGCGTCGCCGCCGAACTTGCTCATAGCCACACCGGCCACAACGTTCGCGCTCAGCGTGTATTTTTCCTTGGCATAAAAGCGGTACTGCGGACCAGCCATGAAAGTGTATTCGCTGATCTGCGGGCTATAGACACCATTCTTCACGAACAGGTTCGGGATGTTGGCACTGCCATAGAACCCGCGCACGTCGCCCACAATACCCAGCGTGGGGCTGAGCTGATAGTTGGCGTTCATGAAGAAGTTCACTTCAGAGATCTTCTGCAGATTCTCACCCGTGCGGAAGCGCAGGAAACCGCCACCACCCGCTACTTCCCAGCGGTGCGAGTAAGCGTCCGCGATGTTGCGTGCGATGCGCGCCTGACGGTTCGCATTCAGACGACGCGAGCCGCGGGTAGGCGTAGACGAGGTGGCCTGTGCAGTGGCCGTTGCGGCAAACAGAACTAACGCGGCGGAGGCGGCAAGCGCGCGCGGCGCCGGTGCGGTGAAACGGAACATCAACCAATACTCCTCAGGTGGCCCGCAGGCTTGCTACGTTGGACGGAAGCGGATGAAAATCCGGGACGACCCGGACGGACCACAACACCCATTAGAACATTCCCTGCCGGACACGCGCGAGAAAGAACCGAACCATGGCAAAACAAAGCAGAAATTCCGGCAGATCCAGCCGTCGCGGTGGCAACGGCGGCACAGGCAAGCTGATCCTCGGCATGTTACTTGGCGCCATCCTCACCCTGGCGACCATCGCCGCATGGATGCGATTTGGCAAGCCACCCGTCGCTGTTAGCGATGCGGCATCCCTCTGGGAACCGCTGGTGGCCAGCGTCCCAGCCAATGCACGCGCAAAATCCGAAGCTAAAACGCCTCCATTCCCCGCCAGCGAAGACACGTTTGAGGCCGCAGCAAGGCTGTATCGGCAGCAGTGTGTCTCCTGCCACGGAGCACCGGGACAAAGCTCCGCAACCGGACGCGCCATGTCGCCCCGCGCACCACAGTTCTTCTCGCCACAGGACAAATCCGTTCTCGCAGGCCAGAAGCCTGGCGAGATCTATTGGAAGACGGCCTATGGCATTCGCCGCACCGGCATGCCTGCTTTTGGCAAGACGTTTACCGATACACAACTGTGGCAGATCAGCCTGCTACTGCAGGCCTCCAACGGCGAATTGCCCGATCCCGTGCGCAACTTACTCACTGAGGGATTGCCTCCGTTGCAGCCCACGGAAATCAAACCCTGAACAAGAAAAGCCCCGGCAGTAGCCAGGGCTTTTGCATTCGTGCGCGCTGTTTATCTCAGCGCATACGTCAGTCCGGTTGTGAACGTGAAACTGTTCTTCTTGTAACCGGGATCAGGGTTGTTGATGTAACTATCCAACGCCGTCACACTCAGCGCCAGGCGCTTGAATAGCGGTGCTGCCAATGTCACACCGCCGTTCGCCGAGTAGGCATTGAAGTCATTCCACGCCGGAATAAAGGCGGCCGTCTGCGTCAACACCATCTTGTAAGGCAGAGATCTGCGATAGGCCTCGCTAAAAGTGGATCCAAACAGATTCAGGTTCAGAGAAGGATCGAAATGCCCCTGCCGTTGATAGTGCGCATCCGCCTTCAGATCCAGCTGATGCAGAGGCTTGTTGAATACCGTCCAACCGAAGCCGCCACCATAAAGCTGGTTCAGTGCAATGCTCTGCGAGTAGTTGTGGTCGAAGGCAGTGGTAGCCAGCACATAAACGTTCTTCGAGATGTACTCATCGCGCTCTGCATCCGCATGCATAATGCTGGTTTTAGCCTGCTCATCGGAACCAGTTCCGCTGATGACCGCCGGGGTGGTCAAAACGCCGTAGTTTTCCAGGAAGTTCGCTGTGGTTCTGTTGCGTGGCCGGAAATACGGAACCACTGGAATTTGCCGGATCAGCGAAACGCCCGTAGAAATGGTGCCACCGTGAATGGTCGCCTGCGTGAAACTGGTGCCCAGGTTCACGGCGCCATTCCATCCACGGAAGAATGAAATATCGCGCGCCAGCGCACTGTCGAAGGTCTGCTTATCGACGACGTAGGCTACGTCTTTCGCCGGGACCGTTTGCGCGGGAACCTGTGCGGTCTCCTGCACAGTCACGGTCTCCGTAGTGATCTCCACAGGAGCGGGCACAACCTTCTTCGATTGCGCCACTGGCACGCCATGCTTGAGAACAGCAAACGCACCATGCGTCTTCAGGTCTTTCACCTGCGACAGCGGCACAGTGATCTCGCCAGCCATGTCGCTCTTGAAGACAACGTTGCCACCGACACTTCGTTCAAGTGTGCCGCTGAGCTGATCGCCGTTCGTAAAGATGAGGACATCCTTCTCCGGCGCAGCCTGCTGCGCCTTCAACCCCATCCCCACACCGAGCACAAGCAGGCAAGCTACTTGCGCATTCATTCTCCAGTGCATGTAACGTGTCATGGTATTTAGCATAGCCTGAGGCAATTCTCATGCACTCTTTGCACGCATTAACCTGTCAAGTTCTGCAGGTAGGACCCACAATTCCGCTACCGCTACACCCTCAGCAGATTTCCAGCGTATTTTTTCGCTTCTTTGAAATCGCCGCGATATCACTGGGTGCACTGGGCGGAGTGCTGAGTCTGCGTCGCGACCATACCTCGCGCTATGACGTGATTGGATTGCTCGGGCTGGGCCTGTTGAGCGGCGTGGGTGGTGGCTTGGTGCGTGACATCATGCTGGGCGACGGCCCTCCGCTCGCACTGCTGCATCCTTCCTATCTCGCCTATGCACTTGCCGGTGCTGCCATTGCCATCTTTTTCGGCCATACGGTAGGCCCACGAATGCTTGCCTTCATGAACATCGTCGATGCGCTGGCCCTAGCGTTTTTCACGACCGCCGGCAGCACACGTGCCATGAATGCCCACCTCGGCTTCTTACCTTGCCTGATGCTTGGCGTCACAACCGCCGTTGGAGGCGGTGCATTAAAGGATTTATTCAGCGGCAGAACACCGGCTACCTTCCAGGAGGGCGAACTCTACGCACTGGTCGCCACTTTTGCAGCCGCTGCGTTTCTCGGATTGGCTCGCATAGGGGTTCCGGTAAACCATGCGGCGTCTATTGGCACCACCATCGGTTTTGTGTTGCGGTTGCTTGCGATCCGTTATGGATGGCGCACTCGAGCGATCGGAGCACTTTCGTAACCGAAACGTTTCGATCACAAGCGCAGCCAGCGAATCCCCAAAGTGTCCCAAAGAAAGCCAGAAACACGGGCTTGCCAACTGTTTCTTCGTTTGCTTACTATTCGCTTCGCGTCGGGAGATTCATATTTTCACCCAGACGCCCGAGACCCGGACAGGTCAAACCGTGACCATGGGGTTACCCATGTAACGGCGCGAATTGGGAGAGAAACAAAGATGTCGTGGTATGCCTATTGCATCGCGGAAAGGACTTCCTTTCCGGAGCTTCTTCGCCACCGTCGTCCGATGCCACTCGATGGAATCTCGGGCCTCTTCGGAAATCAAACCTTCGCCTTCCCCGCCAGTGACCTCGCCGTTGTTGTCTCGGAACACAACCCTGAAGACGATGCCCGCATGGACCAGCAAGCACAGCGCGATCATGCGCGTGTGATTGCAGAGTGCTTTAAGCACGCCACGGTTCTTCCCTTCCGTTTCGGAACCCACTTTGAAGACGACGACGCCCTGCGCCGCTCCGTCCGCTCAAACCATCGCCATTTCATCCACAACGTAGAACGCCTGCGCGGCAAAGCCGAGATGCACCTTAAGGTGCTTGTTGATGACATCTGCACGGAGTCGCACAAGACTGCTGCAGGCGTTGTCGGCAAGGAATACCTCGCCAGCCTGCGTGAGACTGCGAGCGCACAACGCGAACGCCAGTCCAAGGCTCGTGCCCTGCAGGTACAAATGCAGCGCATGTTCCTGCCCGACGCAGAAGAAGTAACCTGCAAACGCGCCGGCGAAGGCAAAATGCTGCTCGACATCGCCCATCTGGTCGACAAAAAGCACGTCGAGCGCTACCAGAATAAGTACTCCACCGCCATGGACATGCTGAAGGACTGCCGCATGCAGCTCTCCGGCCCCTGGCCTCCGTACCACTTTGTGCAACGGCAACAGCCGCACAACTCCGCCAACTAAACAAACGTTGGCCCTTAGCAGTAAGAAAGCCCGCTCAAACTGAGCGGGCTTTCTTATTTGCGATGTTTATTTCTCAAGCACAGTCAGACGATCTACGGTCAGCTCACGGATATGCAGCAAATCAATCCGCGCCTCGAGAATCCGTACGCGACGAATAGCCAATACCCCAATCGCAACGGCACCAATCGCGACTGCACCTGTTGCCAGCGCACTGATTGCAAGAGCACCAGTGGCCATAGATCCCATAGCGAGCGCACCGCAGGCCTCTCTTTTCCTCAAAGCCATACCGCCCCCCTTTTGATCTGAACTGACTAAGCGTTACCGGTGGTCGGCCCTACTGCCGCCACAGTCTTCTTCCGGCTCATCAAACGGCTGCGTTTCTTACGCGAAACCTGACTCGCATGATCCAGCTTGCTCCAGAAGGCAACGAAGTAATCCACGGCGCTGAGGATCGATACAAACGTCATCCAGTAGATGGCCGTCACTGCAATGACATGCACCGGGACGAAGAACCAACCTGTGTCATTCCGCCACCCCGGTCCAACCCACCATGCATTCCATCCGCGATCCAGAATCGCAGCAACAACGGAAACGATTTGCAGCACCGTCTTCAGCTTGCCAACTTCGCTGGCGTCAATGGTGAACCCTTCGTTCGCCGCAATGGAACGAAGACCGCTGACCAGGAACTCACGACCGATAACCAACACTGCAATCCACGGCTTCACAATGTGCGGATTAAAACTGACCAGGCAGACATACCCGGCCGTCACCAACATCTTGTCTGCCAGCGGATCCAACAACATGCCAATGGTGGTGATCTGTCCGCGTTTGCGCGCCAGGTAGCCATCCAGCCCATCCGTAATAGCCGCCAGAATGAACAGCAGCGACGCAGCCACTTCCTGCGCATGCCCCGTTATCGGTGAGCTTGCGGAAAGTAACCAGATAAGCAGCGGAAGGCAGGCTATCCGGCTCATCGTAATGGAATTGGGCAGATTCAAACGGACTGTACCTGGCCGCAATCAGGCGTCATGCCTGCGTGCGACGTCACCATGATTCTTGCACAGGAAGGTAAGAAAGGCAGAACGCAATGTGCGCCATGTCTACGATGGCTCAATGCGGCCATAGCCAAGACCATTGTGCCCATTGCGTTCCGCTTCTTAGGCGTAGATACCGCGTTGCTTCGTCGTATATGCCACACGATCAATCGCCAGCATGTACGCCGCAATGCGGTTGTTCACACCGTGTGCCTCCGCATAACGAATCACGTCATGGAAGCTTTGAGTCATCAGGCGATCCAGCCGATCGTTCACCTCATCCTCGGTCCAGAAATAGCCCATGCGATCCTGCACCCATTCGAAGTAGCTGGCCGTCACGCCACCGGCGTTCGCCAGGATATCCGGCACCACGAACACACCATTCTTCTCCAGGATGTCGTCTGCTGCTGGAGTTGTAGGGCCGTTCGCTCCTTCTACTAGAATCCGCGCTTTCACTGCCCCGGCATTGCGGCTGGTGATCACATTCTCATGCGCTGCCGGAATCAAAATTTCGCACTGAGTGGTCAATAGCTCTTCGCTATTTGCTTCGGTTGCACCGCTGAAATTGCGGATTGAGCCGGTCTTCTTACGATGTTCCACCAACGCGGGGATGTTGATTCCGTCGCCGTTGTACAAACCGCCGTCCCACTCCGCAATGCCGATCACCTTGTAGCCTTTTTCACGCAGCAGCAACGCGGCATTCGATCCCACATTACCGAATCCCTGCACCACCACGCGGCAATCCGCAGGCTTCATGCCCAGGTATTGCAGTGCCTGATCGCAAGCCACGGAAACACCACGGCCCGTTGCCGCCGAACGTCCACGCGAACCGCCAATATTGATGGGCTTGCCCGTCACCACGCTGGTCACGGTCTGCCGCATGTGCATGGAGTACGTGTCCATGATCCATGCCATCGTCTGCTCGTTCGTGTTTACATCGGGCGCAGGAACGTCCTTTTCCGGGCCAAATACATCGATCATCTCCGCCGTGTAACGCCGCGTTAACCGCTCCAGTTCGCCTTGGCTCATCTTCTTCGGATCGCAGATGACGCCGCCCTTAGCGCCCCCAAACGGAATATTCACCACGGCGCACTTCCAGGTCATCCAGCTTGCCAGCGCGCGCACCTCGTCCAGCGACACATCCGGCGCATACCGAATACCGCCCTTTGCGGGACCACGTGCCATGGAATGTTGCACTCGATAGCCGGTAAAGACCTCAATGCGGCCATCGTCCATCATCACCGGAAAATGCACAATGATCTCGCGATTGGGCTGGCTCAATACCTTCCAGATCCCTGCGTCCAGATCCAGTTTTTTCGCCGCAAAATCAAAGCGGGCGGCCTGAGCCTCCCACGGGTTCATTTCCTTTTCCAAAGCTGCTTCTGCAGCAGCGCGTTCCAGATCCACTGTTACTGCCATACTTCTACGCCTTCTTTCCTTCGTCTCCTCCGGTCACGCAGGGCCGCAAAAGACCACTTCCTTTGGACGCCTCAAAACCTGCCACAGGTGCATGCTCAATCCACGACATGCGGCCTTACAGCGGCCAAACCGGCGAAGTATAAGCACCCTGCCAAACAATGAGCAAGACTGACCAAACGCTGTGTATCGTATCGGCTAACAGCGTTTAATCTTCTTGCGGAGGAATTTTGCACGTGCCACGGTACGCCTATCAGCTCCGCATCCGCGAAGGCTGCGAAGACGAATACGATCGCCGCCATGTGGCCGTGTGGCCGGAGTTGCTGAAAGACCTGGCTGATGCAGGTGTGCGCGAATACTCCATCTTCCGCCGCGGCCAGCAACTCTTCCTCTATCTGCACGTGGACAACTTCGATGCCTTCCTTGCGCGTATGGCGACCAGCGAAGCCAACACACGTTGGCAGACCATGATGGCCGACATCTTTGAACCCGTACCCGATCTTGCACCCGGCGAACGCTTTGCCATGATGCCGGAAGTCTTCTACATGCCTGGACACCCTGAAGGAACCGAATGAACGACGCACAGCAGAAAGTTTTTGCCGCACTCGACAACTTCCGCATCGAGCTTCCATCCTGGGGATTTGCCAACACCGGCACACGCTTCGGCAAGTTCATCCAACCTGGCGCCGCCACCACGATCGCGGAAAAGTTTGCAGATGCAGGCATGGTGAACAAGATCACCGGCGTCGCTCCCACCGTGGCACTGCATGTTCTGTGGGATCTGCCCAAAGGAGAAGGTTCCGTCAGCGAGATTCGTCAGCTTGAACAACAGCACGGCATCCGCTCCGGCTCCATCAATCCAAATCTGTTTCAGGATCAGTCGTACAAATTCGGCTCGCTCTGCAACCCGAATCCAGCCATTCGCAAACAAGCGACCGATCACATGATCGAGAGCGTGCAGATTGCAAAAGCACTCGGTTCGCGGGACATTTCGCTATGGCTCTCCGATGGTGCGAATTATCCCGGCACGCAGAGCATTCAACGCCGCATCGGCTGGCTTACCGAAGCGCTCGCCGCAACGCATGCTGAACTTGCGCCGAATCAGCGCCTGCTCGTTGAATACAAGCCTTTCGAACCGGCCTTTTACTTCACGGACCTCGCCGACTGGGGCATGGCTTGCACCATGGCGAAACAGGCTGGCCCGCAAGCCGTAGTGCTTGTCGATACGGGACATCATGCGCTCGGCACCAACATTGAACAGATCGTGGCGTGGCTCTTGCATCTTGGCGCGCTCGGCGGCTTCCACTTCAACGACCGCAAGTTCGCGGATGACGACCTGACACTCGGCTCGATTGACCCGTACCAGGTCTTCCGCATCTTCCATGAGATTCATGCCCATACTGCCAGCGGTGGCAGCAGCGACATTGCTTACATGATCGACCAGAGCCACAATCTCAAAGGCAAGATGGAGGCCATGGTGCAGACCGTCGCCACGGCGCAGGAGCTCTATGCTCGCGCTGCCCTCATCGATCAGGCCAAACTCTCAGAACTGCAGGATGCCTGCGCGCTGGTCGAAGCCGAAGAACTCTTCCGCAACGCTTTCTTCACCGACGTTCGTCCGTTGGTACAGGCGTGGCGCGCATCCAAGGGCCTGCCAGTCGATCCGCTCGCCGCATTGAAGGAAAGTGGCTACGTGGAAACGATCAGCCGCGAGCGTGCGGCAAAGAACGCCAGCAGCGGCGGTTCATATGCCTGAGCCATCGCGTTAAAACCAAGGGTTCGGTGAATCGTCATCCTGAGCGAAACGAAGTGAGGTCGAAGGATCTTCTTCGTCTCGTGCCACGACGACACACCGGGAAGCCGGGAACTATCACTTCCGCTAAGCTCAAAGCAGGATGCAGACGCAGGAAGAACAGCTTTACACCACCAATAGACCTCACCCCAAGATATGGATCGCCAGCACAGCGGCTATCCTCTTGCTGCTTTCGCTGCCATCCATCCTGCCGCCAGACGGGCAGACACACACCGGTCAGTTCCTGGGCCGTTTCCACGTAGGCCTGATTCATCTGCCCATCGGTCTGCTGTTTCTGGTGCCAGTCTTCGATCTCGTTGCGAAGAAGCGTCCTGCGCTGCAACAGGCAGCATCCATCACACTCACTATCGCAGCCATCACAGGCTTTTTCTCTGCGCTACTTGGCATCATTCTGGCGCATGCCGGAGCCTTTCCCGCAGATCAGGTGCGCACGCATCTGTGGACAGGCATCGTCCTCGCCATTGCAGCTATCGCCATCTCCCTGCTGCGCACGTTCCTACCCCTGCGAGCATCGCTCACCATCCCGCTTGCTTTGCTGACACTCTGGACTGCTCATACTGGCGGCAAGATCGTCTACGGTGACGACTGGCTTACCGAGTTCGCCCCTCACCTCGCACCGTCGCGCAGCTATCCCGCCGTCGACCCCGAGGGGGTCTACGCGAAACAGGTGCAGCCCATACTGAACGCCAACTGCGTAAAGTGCCACGGCACTCAGGAGCGCAAAGGCAATCTACGTCTGGATAGTTACGCACACCTGATGGACGGCGGCGCCAGCGGCGACATTGTGGGTGCCGGGCACCCCGAACGCAGCATCCTGCTGCACCGCATCACCTTGCCATCGAACGATCCGAAGTTGATGCCGAAGAAAGGCGAACCGCTTACTCCGGAGGAGATCGAAACTCTCCGCTTGTGGATCACTGCGGGAGCTTCGCCATCAGCCACTCCAACCTCGACACAGCCATGAAGCACGAACGGCCCCGCGACGGGGGATCGCGGAGCCGCTGTCTTCGTGTCCTGGGGAAGGGTTACTTGGTAAAGATGTCTCCATCCTCATGTGCCTGGCGATTCATTGCACGGCGTGCGGAGTCTTCCGCTGCCCGGTCAATGCCCTTCTGGTGTCCACTCTCGGCGCGTTCCAGTGAATTCACGCCTGGGCGTGCTGGGGTGTCCGGCGTATTCACCTTTTCCTTTGCTACTCCCTCGCCCTCACCTGCAAATCCATTTCCGGTCAAACCGCTCATTGTCTGTCACCTCGCCCAACATAGACGCGAAGATCATGGCAGGGTTTGCCACGCCATTCCACGGCATACCCGCAACCCGAAGAAAGCATTGGCAATCGAGCTAACATGAAACAGATGAGAAACTTCCTCGCAGAAGCGAAAGCACTCCATGACAGCAACATCGTGCTGGACGGCCACGCCGATACGCCTCAACGCTTTGTCGATGAAGATTGGAACTGGTCGGGCTCGCCTCTGGGCATCGGCCAACTCTCCGCAGAGACAGCCGCCGCAGGACATCTCCACGGGGGCTTTCTCATTGCCTGGCCGGAACCGGATGCATGGGAAGGAAAGTTCGCGGAACGAACCCGCAGCCTCATCGCTGGCATTCATCAACAGGCCGCAAAGCAGCCGGAAGCCATCACCATCTGTACCAATGCAAACGAAGTGCGTAGCGCCAAACGCAACGGCCAATACGCTGCGCTGATCGGCATCGAAGGCGGTCACGCCATAGAAAACAGCCTCGAAGACCTCCGTGAGTTCTATACCAGCGGCGTGCGTTACATGACGCTCACCTGGGCCAACGCCAACGACTGGTGCGGTTCCAGCGGCTATGGTGGTGACGGCGGCCTGACGGCCTTCGGTCGCGAGGTGGTGCGCGAGATGAACCGCCTTGGCATGCTCGTGGACATTTCTCACGTCAGCGACGCCGCCTTTCACGACGTTCTGGAAACATCGTGGGTGCCTGTCATCGCTTCGCATTCATCGTCACGCCACATCTGCCACGCAGCCCGCAACCTCTCCAACGACATGGCCCGGAAACTTGCCGCAAAAGGTGGCATCGTCATGGTGAACTTCTTCGCAGGCTTCCTTAGCGACGCGTGGCGGGAAGCCTGGAACGCGATGAAGCCGGAGAGAAATGCAGCGCTCGAAAAGGCCCGCGAAGACTTTCGTGCACAAGGCAAGCCATTCCTGTTCTTCGACGAACTCGCTATTGAGCGCGCCTTCGCTCGCCGCATTCCACCGGTTCCCTTCTCCGTCCTCGTCGAACACTTTGACCATCTGCTACGCCTCGTCGGCCCGCAGCATGTCGGCATTGGATCTGACTTCGATGGCATCGCCCTCTCCGTAGAAGGCATGGAAACCGCCGCGGACTTACCAAAGCTGACCGCCGCACTTCTGGAACGCGGATGGCTTGCTGACGACCTTCGCGGCATGCTCGGTGAAAACCTCTTGCGTGTGTTGCAACAGGCCGAGGAGTTCGCCGCCGCGTGACCGCTTCCGCCGCGCGGCGTATTCTGGAAGTGGCATGATGTTCCGACTTGCGCCCCTATCTCTCTTCGCGATTCTCGCCGCTGCTCCGGTAGCGGCACTGGCACAGGCAGGGTCCACTGCACCGCCTGCCCAGCAGCAGAATCCTCCGGCAAAGCCCGCGGACGACCTGCCGGATTCACCCGGAGCCGCAGAAGGCCTCGGAGTTCCGCCCGCACCCAACGGCCCCACCGCTGTCATTGACACCACGATGGGTCGCCTGACCTGCCAGTTCTTCCAGAACGAGTCCCCCAAGACCGTGGAGAACTTCATCGGCCTGGCCACCGGCACCAAGGACTTCGTCGATCCCACGACCGGCCAGAAGATGCACGGTGTGCCCTTCTACGACGGCACCACCTTTCATCGCGTGATTGCCAATTTCATGATCCAGGGCGGCGACCGCGCAGGAACCGGCGCTGGCGATGCTGGCTATTACATTGGCGAAGAGCGCTCGCCCGGTCTGCGTTTTGACCGGGAGGGCCGCCTGGCTATGGCCAACGCTGGCCCCGGCACAGGCAGCACGCAATTCTTCATCACAGAAGCGCCAGTTCCCGAACTGAATGGCAAACACACCATCTTCGGCCAGTGTGATCCCCATTCCGTGGTCGTCGTGCAGTCCATCGCCCGAGTAGAAAAGAACTCGCAGGATAAGCCTGTTACCCCTGTGGTGATTAAGCACGTCACGATTGTTCCGGAGGGTGGCACCATTCCTCCGGATCCCATGGCGACCCAACCTGCCGCACCCGCAGCGCAGTAAGCATCCAACGTCTTGCAGCAATAGAAAGGAAACATCCATGGCAGATCGCACACCCGGTACCTACGCCGTCTTCAACACCAGCGAAGGCACCATCGTCACGCGCCTCTTTGAGAAGGATGCGCCGGAGACCGTCGCCAACTTCATCGGCCTGGCCGAGGGCACCAAGAAGTGGGAGAGCCGCAGCAAGAAGGGCGACAAGCTCTATGACGGCACCATCTTCCACCGCGTGATCCCTGAGTTCATGATCCAGGGCGGCGACCCGGAAGGCACCGGCATGGGCGGCCCCGGTTACCGCTTCGCAGACGAGACCAAGGGCTCGCCGCACGGCTTCCAGGAGACCGGCAAGCTGGCCATGGCAAATGCAGGCCCCAACACCAACGGCTCGCAGTTCTTCATTACCGTTGCACCAACCACCTGGCTCACCGGCCGCCACACCATCTTCGGCGAAGTCGTGGAAGGCTACGACATCGTGGAGAAGATCAGCAAGGTAGCCCGCGACGGCATGGACCGCCCCAAGAAGCCCGTCGTTCTCGAGTCGGTTGTCATCGAGCGCGTCTGAACGCATTCACAACGAGCAAGAGAAACGGCCCGCTTCGGCGGGCCGTTTCCTGTAACGATCTTTGTTTGTCACACCTGCTTATCGTTCCCTATACATGACTCGCCTTACCCACGTGTTCCCCCAGAAACTCACGCATCGCCACCGCGATCTCCTGCAAGTGAGTCTCAAGCGCAAAGTGTCCTGTTGGAAGGAATGTAACCGTGGCATTCGGAATGTCTTTCTTGAACGCCTCTGCTCCAGCAGGGATAAAGTATGGGTCGAACTTACCCCACACCGCGAGCAGCGGAGGCTTCGCAGTGCGAAAGTACTCCTGAAATTTGGGATACAGTTTTACGTTGTTGGCGTAATCAAGGAAAAGATCGAGTTGTATATCGACATTGCCGGGGCGCGCCAATAGAGCGGCATCCAGCGTGTAACCTTCCGGCTTGATCAGGCTTGGGTCTGGAATCCCTACGGAATATTCGTGGCGCATTCCTTCAAGGTTTAAGCCGGTGCGGATTGCGTTCCGATGCTCCAGCGTGGGTTCGCGCCAATAGCGCTGAATAGGCTGCCAGGCGTCGCCCAGGCCTTCTTCGTAAGCATTGCCATTCTGAGACAAGATGGCGGTCACTCGCTCAGGAGCCATCAATGCCAGGCGGAAGCCTGTGGGAGCGCCGTAATCAAAAACGTACATCGCGTAGTGGGTAAGCTTCAGTGCTTGCGTGAACGCGAAGATAGTCTTGGCCAGCGAGTCGAACGTGTACTTATAACCACGATCCGCGGGAACCTCAGTAAAGCCGAAGCCGGGCAGATCTGGAGCTATCACATGATAGCGATCGGCAAGGCGCGGAATAAGCTCTCGATACTGAAACGATGACGTTGGGAATCCGTGGAGTAAGAGAATGACCGGAGCATCGGAAGGGCCTGCTTCGCGGTAGAACACATTTACACCATCGACTTCAACGCGATGGTGAGAGGTCAGCGGAATATTCGGAAGGTCAGTCATAAAGTTTTCCTTCGAAGCGTTGGCTTGCTGATTGAAATTGGACAAGGAGATCTTGCGACGAAAGGCATCGACGCCAACGAAAGCGGATGCCAGGAAACTGCGACGATCAAAGTTCAAGGACTACTTTCCCTTTGCTGCCGTTGGCAACGGCATCGTAAGCACGGGCAATATCGTTCTTTCCAAACTGCTCGTCAGCCAGCAGCGGCTTTAGTTGACCTTGCTCTGCAAGCTCCGCTGCACTCTGCAGAATCTGCCCATGATGAGCTCGTCCAACTCCCGACAACAGCGGCAGCAGAGTGAATACTCCGGAATATGTGGCCGCACGAAAAGACAGGGTAGCCAGCAAATGCGTGCCCCAACCGAGGCAACTGACAACATGCCCCGTATAGCGTTTGACCGCTGCGAAGGAGGCATCCAGCACCGCGCCACCGAGGGTGTCGTAGACGATATCAAAGCCTTCACCACCGGTATGTTCAGCAACATAGTCATCTACCGCCGCATACCTGTCGATTGCGATTGCTCCTAACGCCTCAACAATCGCTCGCTTGTCGGCGGATACAGTCGTGAATACTTTTGCACCGCGTGCAAGGGCAATCTGGATAGCGGCATATCCCACACCGCCGGCACCTGCATGCACCAGAACCGTTTGCCCAGCATGCACAGCGGCGCGATCCACAAGGCCTTCCCACGCAGTAATGGTGACGAGCGGCAACGCGGCAGACTGTCGCATGGTGAGTGTATTTGGCTTTCGTGCAAGTAGCGCTCCGTCCGCAAGCACAAACTCTGCCAGTGTTCCCTGCAACCCGCCCACGCCGCCGACCATTCCGAAGACTTCATCTCCCGGACGAAACTCCGTTACATCAGCTCCCACCGCCGCGACCACACCCGCCATGTCCAACCCCAACACGGCCGGAAGCGGCTGCTTTGCATGGCCGCCTGCTCCTGCACGAATTTTGGTGTCGAGTGGGTTCACTCCGCTTGCACATATCTGCACAAGCACCTGATTGCTCGCTGGTTGAGGTGTGGGTACCTCTACAGCACGGAACGGTCCGCCTGCGCTCTCGACGACATATGCAATCATGGCTTTCCTTACGTTGTGCACGCTTATCGTAAGCGTCCACTTAATTGAGGGCCTGGAATGCGGCTAAGCATATCAGCCCTCAGTTAAGGGTGCAGCAGGTATTACCAGGGATACGTTCCATCCTTGTGAAAGAAGCCGCCCGTAGGGCTGTCGTCAGGCTGCTGCGCAAAACGCACGATTGCTTCTGCGCCTTCTTCAATGGTCTGCGTGCCGGTGTTGTTGTTGATGTCCGTTGCGGTAAAGCCGGGGCAAATGGAATTTACTTTGATCCTGGTATCGCGCAGCTCCCAGGCAAGATCCACAGTGAACATATTCAGCGCGGCCTTTGAGGCGTTGTACCCAAGCGGTTTCACAGGATAGAAGGGCGAGGTGGGGTCGCTGTTGAGTCCGAGAGAACCCAGCCCACTTGAAACATTGATAATGCGCGCGCTTTCGGCGGCACGAAGCAATGGCAGTAGCGGCTGCGTGAACTCAACCGTACCGAAGAAGTTGATCTCGAAAGTGCGTTTCACGGCATCGATCTTGGCCGTGCTTGCCGGGCTATCGCCGCCCGTCAGATCGAAGATGCCCGCGTTGTTGATGAGTACATCGAGATGGCCAAACTCCTTCTTAATCTGACCTGCCAGCGCTGTCGCTGTCTCCGAAGCACGATCCAGATCGGCCACAACATAGCGAACATCAGCGCCTTCGCTGCGAAGCTTCGCCGCTGCTTCCTCACCACGCGCAGCATCGCGAGCACCCAGCAGAACGGTAAATCCGGCGTGCCCCAACTGCCGAGCTACCTCAAAACCAATGCCCTTATTCGCACCTGTAATCAGAACAACCTTCGACATGCCTGTCTCCTTATGCTTCGTGAGCAGGAGTTAGACGCGGCGGACGAAGTGGGGATTCGGCTTTCTTAGGACATCGTCAGAAGCGCGGAGAAGCGGCTTACCAATCTCCCACCGATGACCAAACGGATCCATCAGCGAACCATCGCGCCATCCGTAGTCGTGGTCTTGCATGGGAGAGCGAACCACCGCGCCGGCCGCCACAGCCTGATGGAATACGACATCCGGGTCTTCCACAATGAGCATCAATCGTACTGCCGTACCGCCAAGTTGTTGCGGCGACGGATTGCCGATCGTCTCATCGGCCGGATGCACCCAGAACTCCGCTCCGTGTGCCAGAAGCTGAGCCACCATGTCATCGGCGTCAGGCGTGCTCCAGCCCGTTGTAGCGTCGAATGCTTTTTTGTAAAAAGCAATGGCGTCGCGAACGTCACCGGCGATGTGCAGCATAGCTGAAAAGCGGGCACTCATATGCGCCTAAGGCTACTCCACCTTGGCGTAGCCGGTAAACGCTGCCTTGCTATCGAAGCTGCAACAACCGGCCCGTCTGCTCCGTAACCTGCGCCAACAACTCCGGCTCCTTCGCCATGGAACGCCCATAACTGGGAATCAGCGATTGCAGCGCTGTCGGTGTGCGAGCCTCTTGTGGCACAACGGACGTTCCTCGCGTAATCAGTTCCAGCATGATGGAAACCGCTGTGGAAGCACCCGGCGAGGCCCCCAGCAGCGCCGCCAGCGATCCATCCGCGCTGCGGATCACCTCGGTGCCAAACTCCAGCCGTCCACCAGACTTTGCATCCGGCTTGATGATCTGTACGCGCTGCCCTGCAATCTCCAGAACCCAGTCCTCACCGCGAGCCGTAGGCACAAACTCACGCAGTGCATTCACGCGGTCTTCCTGAGACTGCATCACCTGACCAATCAAATACTTCGTCAGATCGAGGTTGTGCGCGCCCGCACCCAGCATAGAAACGAGGTTGCCGGTACCAACGGACAGCGGCAAATCAAGGAACGAACCAAACTTCAGAAACTTCGTGGTGAATCCGGCAAACGGCCCAAACAACAGCTCCTTCTTGCCATCGATCACACGCGTGTCCAGGTGCGGCACGCTCATCGGCGGCGCGCCCAGCGCAGGCTTGCCGTACACCTTCGCTGCATGACGCTCAATGACATCGCGATTCGTGCAGCGCAGCCACTGCCCGCTGACCGGGAAACCACCATAGCCACGGCCTTCGGGAATCCCCGACTTCTGCAGCAGCGGCAAAGCTCCGCCGCCTGCGCCCAGGAACACAAACCGAGCCGTCACGCGGCTCGTCTTGCCTGTGGCAAGGTCTTCCACTTCGACATACCAGCGTGTATCCGGTAACTGCGTCAGTTCCGTCACACGATGCCGCATGACCACCTGACTCCCCTGCTGCTTCAGGGCGCTAAACAACATGCGCGTCAACGCGCCGAAGTTGAGATCGGTACCAAATTCTGCGCGTGTTGCTGCTACCGGTTCGTTTGATGAACGCTGCTCCATCATCAGTGGAATCCACTGCTTCAATACCGCAGGGTCATCTGAGAACTGCATGCCCTGAAACAGCGAACACTGCTGCATGGCGTTATAACGCTTGCGCAGAAATTCCACCGACTCCGCACCGGAAACAAAGCTCATGTGCGGCACAGGGTTGATGAACTGCTTCGGATCTGAGATCAGACCGCGCTCCACCAGCGCAGCCCAGAACTGCCTTGAATGCTGAAACTGCTCATTGATCTTGATGGCGCGATCAATCGCAATCGAACCATCTTTGCCTTCGGGCGTGTAGTTCAGCTCGCACAACGCCGCATGGCCCGTACCCGCGTTGTTCCATGCGTCAGAACTCTCCACGGCGACGCGATCCAGCGATTCCACCACGGTCAAGTGCAAAGAAGGAACCAGCGTCTTGAGCAGAGTGCCCAGCGTGGCAGACATAATACCGGCGCCCACCAGCAATACATCAGTTTCAGCAGGCAGTAGTGCAGTCTCAGACATGGAAAAAGCCTATCAGCGTGAAAACACGAGCGGCAATGCGATCACCGGACAGATCGTTCGGTGATCGCACACCCAAATGATTGGAAACGTTATAGCTCAGGATTCGCACGCTGCATGACGCTCAGCACATCCGTGTATTTGTTACCCGTACCGGTGTTGAAGATCACCACGCGGTCCGTCTTCTTCAGGAAGCCATTCTCAATCAGGCGGTCGTACGCAGCCGTAGCCGCAGCGCCCTCCGGCGACAACAGAATGCCCTCATTCCGGCCCCAATCCTGAATCGACGCATAGATTTCGTTATCCGTCTGCGAGATCACCGTACCGCCGCTCTCACGCACCACATCCAGAATGATGTAGTCGCCATATGGCTTCGGGACACGCAGACCGCTGGCCAGCGTATGTGCATTCTGGAACATCTCGCTGGCGTCCTTGCCTTCGCGATACGCCTTCGTTACCGGTTCGCATCCCGCAGCCTGGCAGGCAATCATCTTGGGCCGTTTGCCGGATACCCAGCCCAGCTCCTCCATCTCAAGGAACGCCTTCCACATGCCAATCAGGCCAACGCCGCCGCCGGTGGGATAGAACACCGCATCGGGATACTCCCAGCCAAGCTGTTCCACCAACTCATACCCCATGGTCTTCTTGCCTTCCACGCGAAACGGCTCCTTCAGCGTGGACACATCAAACCATCCCTCTTCGTCCTTGCGAGCTGCCACAATCTTGGCGCAATCGCTGATCAGGCCATCCACCAGCGTCATGTGCGCACCATAGGCAATGCACTCCACCTGGTTCGCCAACGGCACATCCTGGGGCATGAACACATGCGCCTCAATGCCCGCGGCCGCAGCGTACGCAGCACATGCGCCGCCAGCATTGCCTGCGCTGGGCACCGCCACCTTCTGCACGCCATAGTGCTTCATCATGGTCATGCAAAGGCTCATGCCACGAGCCTTAAATGTGCCAGTGGGGTTGGCGCCTTCTTCCTTCAACAACACATTGGGATTGCGGCGCGACGCCATCATCGGCGTCCATCCTTCCGCAAGTGTTACCGGCAAAGCATCGGGCAACACCGGAGCATAACGCCACATGCTGTCCGTCTGCGGCAGGCTGTCGCGCACTGCAGCTCCTTTCAACTCGGAAAGGTCATACCGCACATAAAACGTACCGGCACATACGGAGCAAACCGTCCGCGGCACATCCGCACTTTCGCGATGCTTGCAACGCGAACATTCCAGAAAAGCAATCTTTGGCATACCACTTCAGGATAGTCTCTTCAAACCTGTTTGCGACGGAAGCAATGCGCCACATGGTCATTCACAATACCCACGGCCTGCATCCATGCATAGGTGATCGAGGGACCTACGAACTTAAACCCGCGTCGTTTCAGTTCTTTCGAAATCGTGCGCGAAAGCTCGGTCTCTGCGACCACTGTCCCATCGCCGCGCAGCACTTTGCCCTTGGTAAAGCTCCAGCAGAAATCGGCGAAGTCCTCGCCTTTCTTCTGCATATCCAGGTAAATCTGCGCGCCTTTGATCGTTGCTTCAATCTTTGCGCGTGAACGCACGATTCCAGGGTTCGCCAGCAGAATCTCAATCTCGCGCTCGCCGAACTTTGCAACCTTTTTCGGATCGAAGTTGAGAAAGGCCTCGCGGAAGTTCTCGCGCTTGCGCAGGATGATAGTCCACGACAAGCCTGCCTGAAATCCTTCCAGCATCAGGCACTCCCACAACATGCGACTATCGTGCACTGGAACGCCCCACTCTTCATCGTGGTACACAGTCTCCAGCGGATCGCGCTCACTCCATTTGCAACGCTGCTTCGTCATGCCGCCTCTTTCTTCGGTTGCAGAATGCCCAATTCCTCATAGCGCGCACGCATATGCACACGCATTGCACCTGTCTGCGACCAGAACCACGCGCCTGCCAACATCACGCAGACACCGCTAAACACCAGCGTATGCGGCGCGCCTAACCGATGCGCCAAGGCACCCGCCAGCAGGCTCCCAAACGGTGTCATTCCGATGAAGGCCATCGTATAGAAACTCATCACGCGACCGCGCTTATTTTCCGGCGAAAGCGTCTGGATGATCGTATTGCTGCCGCCCATTCCGGTCATAATGCCGAAGCCCATCGCGATCATAGCCAACAGAGACAGGACAACCCAATGCGACATGCCAAACACGACGAGCGCCGCACCAAACAGCGCTCCTCCGAGTTGTACGTGTCGTAGCAGCCCCACGGCATTCTTCCGCGATGCCAACAACACCGCAGCCACCAAAGCTCCAACGGCGTTTGCTGTTGTCAGCACGCCTAACATGCGCGGACCACCATGCAACACCTGCGCGGCAAACAGCGGCAGCAGTGCCATCTGCGACATGCCCATCAGACTTGTAATTGCAAACAGTAGCAGGATGTTTCGTACAGGAATGAAGCGGCTCACATAGCCCCATCCTTCACGCATCTGTTCCGCCATGGCCGGCCGATGGTTGGTACCCGGTACATCCGGCTTAATCCGCATCATCAACAATGAAGCAATCACGGCGAGATACGAAACTCCATCAATGCTGAAGCACCATCCCTCGCCCAGTTTTGCAATCACAATCGCAGCCACCGAAGGCCCCACCAGCCGCGCAACATTCACCATCGACGAGTTCAGTGCAATCGCATTGCTCAGGTCTTCTTTGTCCGGCACCATCTTCGTCACAAACGATTGCCGCGCGGGCATATCGAATGCGTCAATCAATCCCTGAAACGCTGCCAGCGCAAGAATCTCCTGAATGGTGATGACCTTCGTCAGCGTCAACACTGCAAGCGCAAGCGACTGCGCAGCAGCCGCGACCTGTGTCATCAGCAGCAGCTTGCGGCGATCCATGCGATCTACCCACACACCCGCAAACGGCGCCAGCACGAACGTAAGAATCTGCCCGGCAAATCCAACCATGCCCAGCAGGAATGCCGAATGTGTCAACCGATATGTGAGCCACGACAGCGCCAGCCGGGTCATCCATGTGCCCATCAACGACACGCACTGCCCGGATAAGTAAAGCCTGTAGTTGCGATGCCGCAGCGCACGCATAGTGTGCGCAAATCGGCTCATCGGCGGTTGCGGTAACGCTTGTTCTGTCAACGAATCATCCCAACAAGGAAAGCGAGCGCTCCAGGTCTGCGATCAGATCCACGGGCTCTTCCAGTCCGATGTTCAGACGCACAATCCGGCCGTGATGATTCGCGTCGATGCGCGTCAGCGTGGGGTACGCCATGGCAAGGCTGTTCACGCCGCCCCAGCTCCAGCCGATCTTGAACAGGCTCAACCGATCGACGAACGCATTCACCTGCTCCGGCGAATAACGCGGCGAAAACAGCATCGAAAACACACTTGCCGATCCCGTAAAGTCCCTCTTCCACAGCTCATGCCCCGGGCACGAAGGCAGAGCAGGATGCAGCACCACATCAATCTCGCTGCGTTCCGCCAGCCACTTCGCAATCTCCAGCGTGGAGCGTTCCATGCGTTCCAGCCGCACCGCCAGCGTCTGCAAACCACGCAGTGCCAACGAGCATTCATCGGGCGAAACACTCAGCCCCAGCATCCGTCGTGTATTGCCCACACGCTCATAGCCATCTTCCGTCGCGACCGAGACCGAACCCAGCAGCAGATCGCTGTGGCCGCCGATATACTTCGTCAGCGCCTGCACACTCACGTCCACGCCATGTGCAAACGCATCGAACAGCACTCCCGCCGCGTAAGTGTTATCAATCGCCACCACAACACCACGCGCATGCGCTGCAGCAACAATCGCGGGCACATCCTGCACTTCCATCGTGATGGAGCCGGGGCTTTCGCACCAGATCAGTGCTGTGTTCTCACGAATTAACGAGGCAATGCCACCACCAATCGTCGCGTCGTAAAGTTCCGTTTCCACACCATAGCGACCCAGCAGGTTCTTGGCTGCTTCCACATTCGGCCCGTACGCCTGCACGGGAATCAGCACATGATCGCCTGCCTTGGTGAAAGCCAGGTCGACCAACGAAATCGCAGACATTCCGCTGGGAGTCAGAAACGTATGCCGTGCGCCTTCCAGCGCAGCAATGCGGGCTGCCAACTCCATTGCGGTGGGCGTGCCATAAATGCCGTAGGAATAGCCAATTTCACTCTGCCGCCAACCGTCACGGATGCCTCCCATGGAGGGAAACACTACGGTTGATCCGCGATGAGTGGCGGAGGCAAGTGATTCAAAGTTGTCGGGGAGTTCGGGCTTCTCGTGCAGCAAACGGGTACGCCAATCCATACATCAAGCCTATCGAATACCCGGCCACCGCGCAGAAAGTGAATTACACAGCAAGAAACGGAGTGTGGCGACGTATCCCCACCGCGCATGATCGCAACATGCATATCGCCGTGGAACCCTCGATTCTTTACGTCGGAACGCCCGTCGTCCTTATCAGTTCGCGCAATGCCGATGGCTCAAATAATCTGGCGCCCATATCCTCCGCATGGTGGCTGGGATGGAACTGCATGCTGGGCCTTGGCGCCAGAGGTCACACCGCCCAGAACCTGTTGCGTGAGCGGGAATGCGTTCTGAACCTCCCGTCCGACGCCATGGTCCACTATGTGGACCGGCTGGCAAAGCTGACCGGCTCCGATCCAGTACCGCCGCATAAACAAACCATGGGCTACCGGCACCACAAGGATAAGTTCGGCATCAGCGGCCTCACGGCTCAATCCGCCGAAAGTGTCCAGGCTGTCCGCGTGGCGGAGTGCCCTTTGCAAATGGAAGCCGTTCTGGAGCAGGTCCACGATTTCGGCCACCGGCCAGACAAAGCCCCCGGTGCGCTCGCATTCGAGGTCCGCATTGTCCGGATGCACGCAGCCCCATCACTGCTCGTTCCGGGCAAATCCAACCACATTGATCCCGATCGCTGGCGTCCTCTCATGATGAGTTTCTGCCGCTTTTACGGCCTCTCCGGCGAACTGTCCCACTCCACGCTGGCCAGCATTCCAGAAGAAGCCTACCGGCCAGCCCCACACATGAAACGATAGAAAGGAAGACGCGCATGAAACAGAAAGCAGCCAACACGAAAGCGTCATCGCCGGAGGCGCAAACCGTCCTCAGCGACACTCGCTGGGATGCGGTTGTCCGCCGCGATCGCAATGCAGACGGCGCGTTCGTCTACTCCGTCCGCAGCACAGGCATCTTCTGCCGTCCAGGATGCTCCTCTCGCACGCCGCGGCCTGAAAACGTGCGCTTCTACGCAAATGCGCAAGATGCCATACGCGCCGGGTTCCGCCCCTGCCAACGCTGCAAGCCAGACCAGAATGCGAATCCATCCGCGGAAGTCATCGCCTCTGCATGCCGCGCGATTGAGAACGCAGTCGCAACCGGCGACTCAGTACCGCAACTCGAAACGCTTGCGCAACAGGCAGGTCTGAGCCAGTTCCATCTGCACCGTCAGTTCCGCGCCGCCACCGGACTGACTCCGAGACAATACGCGAACGCCTTGCGTTCCAAACAAATGCTGAAGCACCTGAAAGGAAGTGCAACCGTGACGGAATCCATCTACGAAACAGGTTTCAGCTCTTCCAGCCGCTTCTATCATGCAGCCGCAAACACTCTCGGTATGACGCCCACACAGTTCCGCAAAGGCGGCCAGAATACCGACATCACCTACGCCATCGGCTCATCCACGCTGGGGATGATTCTGGTCGCACGCAGCCCGCGCGGCATCTGCGCAATCCTCATGGGTGACGATGAAAAAACACTGGTCGACGATCTGCAACAACGATTCCCGCAAGCATCGCTCGTGCAAGGTGACACCGATTTTTCCGAGACATTGGAGAAGATCGTTGCACTCACCGAGCAGCCACGCAGCCACCGTATCGACCTGCCACTCGACATCCGCGGCACAGCCTTCCAGCAACGCGTGTGGCAAGCACTGCAGGCGATCCCAGCAGGTGAAACGGCAAGCTATGCAGAGATCGCACAACGCATCGGCAATCCGCGCTCCGTACGTGCTGTCGCGCAGGCATGCGCTTCCAACGCATTGGCGGTTGCAATTCCCTGCCACCGCGTTCTACGCAGCGACGGTGCCCTCTCCGGCTATCGTTGGGGTGTGGATCGTAAGAAAGAACTTCTCAGGCGCGAGCAGACTCGCGCCTGAACAAAGCCATTACACGTTGATAACGAACGTATCCTCAGTGCGCGTCACGCGGTTGTACAGCGTGTCACGCTCCACAGGCTCACGTCCCGCTTCGCGGATCAGGCGCTCCAGATCCGCGCGACGCATGCCCTGCGGCGTGGTCGCTCCGGCTTCGTGATAGATGCGCTCTTCCACCACGGTGCCGTCAATGTCGTCTGCACCAAAGCGCAGTGAGATCTGCGCCATCTTTGGCGTCACCATCTGCCAGTAGCTCTTGATGTGCGCGAAGTTATCCAGCAGCAAACGACCCACAGCAATCTGTCGCATATCGTCAAAGCCGGTGGTCTTCGGAAGATGGCCAAGAACGGTATTTTCCGGATGAAACGCCAACGGGATAAACGTCTGGAATCCGCCGGTACGATCCTGCACGGCACGCAGCTTCAGGATGTGATCGACGCGGTCTTCTTCGTTCTCCACATGACCGTAAAGCATCGTGGCATTGGAGCGCAGACCGGCGTTGTGCACCATCTCCGCAGTCTCCAGCCACTCGCTGCCGTCAATCTTGTGATCGCAGATAATGTGACGCACGCGATCCGCAAAAATCTCCGCACCGCCGCCTGGGCATGAGTCCACACCGGCTTCCTTCATCTTCACCAATGTGTCTGGAATGGACAGCTTCGCGCGCTTCGCCAGAAACGCGACTTCCACCATGGTGAACGCCTTGATGTGCACCTTCGGGAAGCGTTCCTTCAGCCCCTTCACCAGATCAAGGAAGTATTCAAACGGCAGGTCAGGATGCAGACCGCCCACGATATGAAATTCCGTGACCGCTTCGCTGTATCCCTTGCCTGCGCTCTCCCACGCCTCTTCCAACGCCATGGTATAGCCGCCGCTTTCGCCCTTCTTGCGCGCAAAGGCGCACAGGCGGCAGGTGGCCACGCAAACGTTCGTCGGATTGATATGGCGATTCACATTGAAGTACGTCAGATCGCCATGCATGCGCTCGCGCACCAGATTCGCGAGCCAACCCACTGCCAGAATGTCGGGCGACCGGTACAAGGCCAACCCGTCGTCCGCGGTCAACCGCTCCTGTGCCAGCACCTTTTCGGCAATGGGCCACAGTGCGGCATCGTCAGTCTGAAACTCGTGGCGGGGGCGGCCAGTGGGCGATTCGGTCATGATTCTAGTGTATTCCTCCTCCCCTGCGTTCGCATCGGAAACTCGCGTCGCATGAGGATATGGAGGACGGCGTCATCCCTTCTTTTCCGGGTACTTCGCTCGAACCATACGCATAAAGTCCTCCAGCCGCTGACCACGTTTCTGAGTAAATATCCGATCCGTAACGACCTCGCCGTGAATACGATCCATACGGAAGGTGCGGAAGTCATTGCGCAGCTCGCACCACGCTGCCAGCGTCCAAAAACCGCTCCAGAATGCTAGCGCCAGCGGACGAACCGAACGGTATTCAGCCTGCGAAACCTCGTCTCCCAGCCGCGTATACCAAAACTCAACGACGATCTTCTTACGACAAGCTCCGTGCAGTAGATCAAGCAGACGGCGATGATCCTTGCTCATCGCATAGGGCGACGCATAGAGTGCGATGGAATCCAGATGCGCTGCCAGTTCCGGCGGAAGAACTGCCTCAATGCGGGCAAGTGCATTCTTCGCAGCGCTGAACGACTCTTGCCCGCCCCACGCCTGCACCAACCTGGCACCGACAACCAATGCCGTCAACTCATCCGCAGTAAACATCAGTGGAGGCAGATCAAACTCGCGGCGCAGCGTATAGCCCACACCCGCTTCGCCCTCAATCGGCTGGCCTGCAAGCTGGAGATCGCGCACATCGCGATAGATGGTGCGCTCCGACACCTGAAGCCGCTCGGCAAGGGCATGAGCAGTCTTCAGGCGACCAGAACGCAACAGTTGCACAATGCGAAAGAGACGATCAGCTCGTCTCATCCCATGTTGCCTTTCATCGCGTTAGAAACGTGTGCTGTGCAGACCAACGTGATTTCCTTCTGAATCGACCAGGCAGGCAAAAAATCCAAAGCCACCCGGAATTTCTGTGCGAGGAACTGTGATCTTCGCGCCCAGTTCTTCTGCACGCTTCACACTGACATCCAGCTTGCCATCGGCATTCAGAAACACCGTTGTGCCGTCGGCAGATGGCTTACTGACTTCGCGATACACCAGGCATCCACTGACTCCTTCGTCGCCACGCGGAAATACCTTGCTGGCATCGCCATATGGAATCAGCTGGACATCCAGCACGGTCTCATAAAACTTCGTGGCACGTTCCAGATCTGCCGTGGGGATTTCGAACCAGGTAACTGCATTGTTTACAAACTTGCTCATGACATTTTTCTCCTCGGGGTCAGAACCGTGTGTTCGCTGACCACGAATCCCAAGGTAAGAAAACGCTCCTGCCACCATTGTGTCAGGAGCATGTCAGCAGAAGAAGATTTTCTCGTCGCTGAAAAACAGAAGAGGGAGGACAAATGTCCTCCCTCTTCTTCCTGCATTTGTCCTGTTTCGATTAACGGCGTTGTGCTTCCAGTGGCTTCTCCGGTGAATCGACCATGCGAGGCGCCAGTACGATGCCATCGAACGGAGTAATTCCAATCAGATGATCGCCCACAGCGCGCGTCGTACGCAGTGGCCAACCTGCGTCCTGATAGGTCACCTTCATGTTCTTGGTGTTGACGGCAAAAACCAGCGTGCTGGGCCTATTCGCTGTCACAAGAACACGCTTACCTTCGCTGTCATAGTGAATGCCAGAAACATTCGGCACATATAGTCCCTGCTGCGTATGCCACGAACTGCCGTCGTTCTCTGATAGCCAGACGCCTTCGCGACCACCTACCCAAACACGACCTCCATCGTCCACGGCAACAGACGTAAGATACGTCAACTCCGTCGGAGCCTGGATCACATGGAAGTTGGCACCGCTATCGGTAGAGATGGCAATCTTATGCAGATCGGCTACCACCACACGCGCACCTTCGGATTTCACAATGCGCCAGGGTTCTCCCGTTGCAGAGCGAACATGGTTCCACGTCAGACCATTATCCGTAGAGTTCAGCAAGCCCTCTTCTGTAGCGGCAAATACCGTGTTGCCATTGACAGCAAATGCAAACACGCCAGAATTCGCTTCCTGTGGAGGCGTGTTGTGCGGAGGAGCAATCCGAGGTGGCTTGCTGCGTGCACGCGCTGCCGCAGCAGCAGCCGCAGCCTTGCCCGTACGCGTCTTGGGTGTCGCTGCTGCCGCCTTCTTCGCTGCATCCGGATCGGGCAATGGAGGCAATGCCAGCGTCAGGCCTGAGTTTTTCCAGAGATTCCCATCCCAACGCATGATGCCGTGCCGTGTTCCGGCCAACATGGTGCCATCAGGAGCCTGCACCAACGAAAAGACATCCGATCCATTCAGGCCCGCACTCTTCTGCACCCAAGAAAGACCACCGTCCTGGCTTTCAAATACGCCACCGGCCATCTTGTCGTTGATCACGCCGACATAGACGTGAGCCGGATTTTTGCGATCTTGCGCAACGGCCGTGATCTGCCTCTGCGTAAATCCGGTATTTGCCGGAGCAAAGGTCTGTCCGCCGTCATTGGAAATCAGAACGCCCGTACGATCCGTGGCCAACAGCACGCGATTGCTGTTCTGCGGATCGATATTCACGTCATTGATGATCCAGCTTGGATCGCCGTAACGCGCGAAGGTGTGACCAGCATCCGTGGTCCTCCACAGTCCTTCCGTGGTTCCGGCAAACACAGTGTTGGGGGTCTTCGCGTCTTCCATCAACACACGCGTACGACGGGCCGTCGACGGAATGCCCTGCACCTTTGTGTACTTCATGCCCTGATCGTTTGAACGATAGATACCCGAGCAAGCTGACAGGTAAACATTCGACGGATTCGTTGGGTCAACGATGATGGAAAACACGTCGGAGTCATCAATGATGCCCTCCTTCATGTTCTGCCACGTCGCTCCACCGTCCGTCGTACGCCACGGCAGATGCCATGTTCCCGCGTACATCCGGTTCGGGTCTTTGGGATCGAACGCAACAGATTCCACTTCGTGAATCTCGCGGCTTCCCGGCGGGCTGATCAGTTTCCAATGATCGCCACCATCTTCGCTGCGGTATACACCTTCCTGCACGGTACCAATCAGCATCAACTTCGGATTCGATGGCGCAACGGTCATGGAGCGGATGGACTTGCCCTTCATGTCCGCATTTTCGGTCCACGTTTTACCGGCGTCGTTGCTAATGTACAAGCCGCCGTCAGCGCTGCTGAGAACCCAGCCTGCAGCGAGAACACGATTGGGGTTTGCAGGATCGACGATCAGGTTGTCGAACACCAGGTCGTCACGCTTACCGACATCGGCTAAGAATTTCCAGGTGTTGCCGCCATCATGCGTGTCATACACAGTGCCGCTGACGGTTCCCAGGTAGATATGGTTGTGGTCATGCGGATCCTGCGCAAAAGCACGCGCGTCTCCCCCGTAGGGACCGTAAGGCAGCCATTTGGACTGCGCCGTGGCGAGGGAGAGGAAGGAAGCGGACAAGGCGAGAGGGGCACAAAGGCGAAAAAAAGACTTCATTGTTTTCCTATTCGAATGGGCCTGACTCAATTCTAGTTGTCTGACGAGTAAACAGACTCTTCCGGGGTATCTGCCGCGATACTGTCATTTATTGCCAGCAATGGGATGTTGCGTCAGGTCAACATCTTTTGAAAACGACGCCTTCGGACAGGCTCCGCTTGCAAAAAACAGAACGGCTGGCCTCTCGGCCAGCCGTTCTGGGTATTGGTTGATGAACTACTTCTTGTGCTTACGGGCCGGAGCGGTGCGGGGCTGAACCTTCACCGAGCTCTCGTCCACCGAGGTGCCCAGATCGGACGGCGTGGAAGCGCCAGCCGGGATCAGCTCGGAGGTTACCGTGTTTGCACCAGCCGTACCCGTGTAGACCGAGATACGGGATGCGTCAACACCCTTCTCGCCAACCAGGTAAGCCTTCGTGTTCACAGCACGCTCTGCAGCCAGCTTGTCAGAGCTCTTGCCCTTCTTGCTGGGTGCTGCGTTGCCGGTCAGAGCCAGCTTCGCTGACGAATCACGCTGCAAGTTCAGAGCGATATCGTCCAGGCAGGCCTTAGCTTCGTTGTCCACGCGCCCCGGACGACGCTTGTCCTTATCGAATGTGATCGAGCAAAGTGCGCTGGCCTGCGGTGCCGGCGGCGGCGGTGGCGGTGCGATCACACTGACCGTCGTCGTGGCAGAGGCGTTGCGGCCCTTGTCATCGGAGACGTTGCAGGTAACAGTGATCGTGCCCGGAGCTGCACCGGTGGTCGACAGGGTGGCAGTGGTGCCGCTACCCGAGACCGAACCCGTGGTCGAGCTGTAGCTGTAGGTGTAGTTCACCGGCTTGCCGTAGGAGTCCGAAACCACCGAGGTGATCGTGGACGATCCGCCCGGCTGAACCGACGACGGCGAAGCCGAGCAGGTCAGAGCCAGAGCAGGCAGCGGGTTGATGGTGAAAGGAGCCGCGCACTCTGCAAAGCGACCAGCCTTCATGCTCTCGGTCACGGTGCCCTTGGCGTTGTAGCTGCCAGGGTTCATGCCGGTCGTGTCGACGGTAGCCGTGTTGCTGGTGCCGGAGATCTTGCCACCGTCAGAGGTCCACGCATAGGTCGCGGTCTTCTTCGGGTTTACGTTTGCGGCAGTGCCGGTCACAGTGATCGGATCACCTGCGTATACGCTCGAGGGGCTGGCAACGCAGGAGTAGGTTACCGGCGGCGGCGGCACGATGTGGCCGAAGTGAAGCAGGATACCCGAGGAGAGCTGTGCGGAGCTGATGTTCGCACGGCCACCATAGTTACCATTCACTGGGCCGTAATCCTCGTGGATGTAGGTGTAATCAGCCTGGAACAGGCGGATACCGAACATACCATCATGCCAGGGAAGGTTGTAGTCCATACCGCCACCAGCAACAAGGGCGGGACCCCACTGGTATGGGTGGGTATAGAACGGGTTGCCATTCACATCCGAGTTCGGGCCACCCAGACGGGCAGCACCAGCCATCGCGTGACCGAAGAAGGTCACCGACTCGGTCGGCAGGCGGAAGATCGGACCAGCAGTCACCAGGGGCAGCAGAGCATCGTTCTTACCGCTCGGGTGCCATGCCGTAGAGACCTCAACGCCAGCATACTTATTGAAGTAGTAGGCACCGCTACCAATTGCGCCCTTGTCGATCGACGAATACGTGAGGCCCTGCGGCTTCACCGATCCGTGACCGCTCCAATACGAATAGCCCAGGAACACATCCACGCGGGATGGGTTCGGACCCTGCGGTGCCGGTGCGGCCGGCGTTGTTTGCGCACCCAGGCTTGCAGCGCCCAGGCTGACTGCGCTGGCGGCCAAAAGCGACCTGCCCAGTTTGCGAAACGGCTGAGAAAACATGCGACTTATCCTCCGCGGAATATCTAATGCCACTTTTTGTGAGCTCATAACCAAGGCTCACTTGCTAAAGAATGCGATTGAAGTGTATAGCAGCATCTCTTTTATCGAAAGAAATATCTGCACAATAACCGATTCACTTTATTCACTGATGCTGGTTTACATCAGTACTACGTTCAAAGCGTCGCTTGCCGAACCCGATCAGTAAACTTGCCCGGCAAATGGCGCAATCCTTGTATTCTCTATGCGATGTTCAAACTCTCTTTAATGCTGCCTCGCTCCCGCTGAATTTTTTCCTGCAGCAAAGTAATGGCATAGAGAAGCTGTTCAGGGCGAGGCGGGCATCCCGGCACATAGATATCAACCGGAATGATCTGGTTCACTCCCTGAAGTAGTGCATAGTTGTTAAACACTCCACCGCTGGTGGCGCAAGCGCCCATGCTGATGACCCACTTCGGCTCCGGCATCTGCTCATACAGCCTGCGGATCACCGGTGCCATCTTCTGCGACACGCGACCGGCCACCACCATCAGATCGCTCTGACGTGGCGAAGGACGAAACACCTCTGCGCCGAAACGGGCAATGTCATAACGAGAGCCGCCCATGCTCATCATCTCGATGGCGCAGCAAGCCAGACCGAAGGTCATTGGCCAGACCGAATTCTTTCGTACCCAGTTCACCGCAGCGTCCATGCTGGCCAGAACTACGCCTTCCGGCTGCTCCGGTCCCCAGTTCACCTCGCGCAGTTTTTCCTGGTTCTTGCCCATCGAATCCAGCGATCCGAAAAAATAACGGTCGGATGCCTGCGGTGCTGCAGGGCGTCCGCTACTGGAAGTCTCTTCCGGGGATGTCTTCATGTGCTTCATTCTATGCCACGAAGCTGGGTGTGGAAGCGCCAGCTTGGGTAAAGGTGTCATAAATAACGACAGTTTCTAGAGTTGACTTGACGTGCTATGGGTACTCCTCGGGTCTATTCCCTAGTGTTTCGCTGGCCTTTTGGGCTCTTCGCCCACCTTCACACGGAAGCGCATCCATAGGATTCGCCCTAGCGGTGACGGGGGGGCGCTGGTATCCACGGTGTGAGCTGTCTGCGAAAAATGCTGAGCCACAGTCGCCGCCATCAGAGCCTGATCCGCCGATCCCCCCGCAATCCTCGCGTCCAAAATCTGTAGCGAAGCAGTACATGCTTCGGCCAACAAGGGAAACAGCGCCGCTCCTGCTGCCGGACGATTCGGCTCCTTCAACGTTGCATCGTAGGCCTTCGTTGCAATCGACATCTGCTGGGCAGAAGTAAAGAAATGGAACTCTCGAGGGTTCCACGCGACGGCATCCTGAGCTCGAAAACTGAAATCTGTTGATATCAACAAAGGGTTCGGTGAACGATATGGCGGCGTAGCCAACTCCGCAAAATCATGCGCTCCACGCGCTCCCGACGCAGGCAGCACACGCACAATCCATCCTGAAGCGATGCTTTCCAGCAGGAAGCTCTGCTGCAGTCCCAAAGCATGATGAAAGCTCTTCCCTGCCTGCACGTCGCCCTCAAACGTCAACGCCGGGCATCCCTTCTGCGCCACCGCCTGCATTGCCACTCCCAACATCACGGCCACGCGCAAAACTGCGCCTCGACCATTTCGCAAGTACAAAATTTGTCACCTCTCCGTAACTGTCCTGTACAGTAAACGAAACGAACCATCGCAAATGCACCGATTCATCATGACCTCCAAGGTCGCGATGAACAACCGCATCGCACTACTCTGTGATGTGGCTGACCTCCTTACCTCATCCGTACAGGAAACCTTGCCTCATGCGTGTACCAGGCCGAGCCCTCTGTCGACTCCTTTCCGTGGTTTTGTTCGTCGCCACCGCCTTCACCCTGCCTTCCATGGCCCAGACTGTACCTGCCCCAGAACACGGCGTCTCCGCCGCTGCTCCTGCTGCTGATGCACGCATCGCGGCGCTGGAAAAGCAGAACGCTGACCTGGCCACTTCGGTCGCTGCAGCGCAATCCGCTGGCGACAACGGATGGATGCTCGTAAGCGCCGCTCTGGTGCTCATGATGAGCGCTCCCGGCCTCGCCCTGTTCTATGGCGGCCTGGTGCGTCGGAAGAATATTCTCGCCACCATGATGCAGACCTTCGCCATGATGGGCGTTATTACCATCCTCTGGGCCGTCTGCGGTTATTCACTGGCCTTCGGTGAAAACACGGGTGTCCTCGGCAGCTTCATCGGCTCCTTCCACAACGTCTTCCTGCACGGGGTCGGTCTAATCCCCGACGGCACGTACGTCACGACGATTCCGCTGCAAACCTTCATGGTCTACCAGCTCATGTTCGCCATCATCACACCGGCGCTCATCACTGGCTCGATCGCAGAGCGCGTTAAGTTTTCCGGCATCCTTGCCTTCCTGGTACTGTGGGCCATCTTCGTCTACAGCCCCATGGCGCACATGGTCTGGGGTAAGGGCGGCCTGTTGAACGCAGCACTCGGCGGCAAGTTCCCCTGCCTCGATTTCGCAGGCGGCACCGTCGTCCACGTCACCAGTGGCGTCTCCGCACTGGTGTTCTGCCTCTATCTCGGCAAGCGTCGCGGCTTCCCCAAGGAACCCATGCCGCCTCACTCGCTGGTGCTTAGTTTCATCGGAGCTGCTCTGCTGTGGGTGGGCTGGTTCGGCTTCAACGCCGGGTCCGCTCTGAATGCAAGCTCGCTGGCTACCTCCGCCTTCGTTGCCACGCACTTTGGTGCAGCCGCCGCAGCCTGCGGATGGACCATCGCTGAATGGATCAAGCATGGCAAACCCACTGCACTCGGCGCCATCTCCGGAGCGGTCGCCGGCCTGGTGGGCATCACACCCGCAGCCGGTTTTGTCACGCCCATCTCCGCACTCTGGATCGGCTTCCTCACCGGCATCTTCTGCTTCTTTATGGTCTTCATCGTGAAACAGAAGTTCGGCTATGACGACTCGCTGGATGCCTTCGGCGTTCACGGCGCGGGCGGCACCCTCGGCGCCATCCTCACCGGCATCTTCGCCAACTCCGCCATCAACCCCATCCTGGGCAAGGGCCACGCCACCGGTCTACTGGAAGGCAACGCACACCAGTTGCTGAACCAGGCAGTCGGCGTCGGCCTGGCGTGGATCATCTCGATCGTTGGCACGCTAGTACTGCTGGTTATCGTGGATAAGACCATTGGCCTGCGCGTCTCCGCAGACGATGAAGTCACCGGTCTGGACCTCTCGCAACACGGCGAAGAGGGCTACCACGCGGAGCCGGCCTACTAGGGGAATCAGCATGGGTGCTGTCGTTTCATGGAACAGGGGGCGACAGCACCCCATCCTTTCAAGCACAATGACCAGCGTTCGCATCGTACTTGCGAAGAAGGATCGGAAAGACCATGCAGAAAATTGAAGCAATCATCCAGCCGGGCAAGCTTGACGCTGTTAAGGAAGCGCTCATTGAAGCCGGCATCGAAGGCATCACCATACTGGAAGCCCGCGGCCACGGCCGTCAGAAGGGCCATACCGAGTTCTACCGCGGCCGCGAATACGCCGTCGATCTGTTGCCCAAGATCAAGCTCGAAACCGTCGTTTCCGACGAACTCGCGGAGAAGGCTGTCAACGCGATCATTGGCGCTGCCCAGACCGGCTCTATCGGCGACGGCAAGATCTTCATCACCCGCGTCGATGACGCCATCCGTATCCGCAACGAAGACCGCGGCGAAGCCGCACTGTAGTCGTAATCAAGAGAAAAACGAACGCAACGCTCGCAGCAATTCTGCCGCAGCCGTTGCGTTCGTTTTTTGTTTCTCCTGCAAGCCACCTCTCTTCCACGAAAGACTCATTTGATGACTAGCTGAGTCGGCCACTCGCTGCTATTGTGAAATTCATGACCAGCGCAGAGTCCGCACGCCTCGCCTATCAGGGACGCATGGCAGCGCTGAAGGCTGCCTTCGCCGATCGCGCCGAATCCGGCGTTGCCCTCATCCGCGACCGCGCCTTCGCAGCAGATGAACTGGTTCGCAATCTCTGGCACCAGCACGCAAAGGAACTTGACACAGGCATCGCAGCCCTCGCTGTTGGCGGCTACGGGCGCCAGGAACTCTTCCCTGCCTCAGACCTCGATCTGTTGTTCGTCGTCGCAGACGCAGACAAGGAAAAGTCCGCAAAGCCCATCATCCGCCAGATCAACCAAGCGCTGTGGGATAGCGGTATCCGCGTGTCCGCCACCACACGAGTCCTGGTTGAATGCGATAAATACGATCCGGAAAACGCTGAGTTTACGCTCTCGCTGCTCGATGCACGCCCCATCACCGGCGATACATCGCTCACCGCAAAACTACTGGACGATTGCATCCCGAGGCTGCTGGAACGCGAACGCCGCAACCTGTCGCAGCGTCTCCTTGAACTTACGCAGGAACGCCACGCGCGCTATGGCAACACGCTCTTTCATCTGGAACCCAATATCAAGGAATGTCCCGGCGGCCTGCGTGACGCGAACGTCTGCGGTTGGTTAGCCAAACTAACCAAAACGTCACCGACATCCTCGGTTGAGTTCCGCGAGGCCTTCGCCTTCCTTACCTCCATTCGCTGCTTTCTTCACATCCGCTCCAACCGCGACAGCAACGCGCTGGATTGGAAAACACAGGACGCAGCAGCAGCTGAAGGCATCGGCGTTCCCAACGGCCCGCCACGAAACGCCGCCCACTGGATGCAGCTTTACTTCCGCCATGCGCGTGTCATCGCGCGGCAACTGGAACAGCAAGCCGACACCATGCCCCGCGCCCGCTCCATCTTGAAGCAGACGCGTGATTTTCTCACCCGCCGTCCTGTCACGGACAACCTTGGCATGCGCGTCGAGCGTGGGCGCATCGTGCTGGACGCAGCCACATCGGACTACGATCCTGCGGCCGATTCCGATGTGATGATGCGCGCCTTCCAGTCTGTTGCGGAAACCGGCACGCGCCTGAGCAGCACCGCCGAGCAGCGCCTGGAAGAAGCCTTACCCCTGCTCTCTGCGCAACTCGACGAAGGCGCTGCGCTCTGGCACAAGCTACGCCTCATCTTCCTTGGCGAACACGCGGGTCTTGCGCTGCGTTCCATGCACGCGCTCGGCATTCTTGAGCTGCTCATCCCCGAGTTCCACGGCATCGACGCACTCGTCATCCGCGACGCCTACCATCGCTATACGGTAGACGAGCACACCTTCGTCCTCATTGACACACTGCACGGCCTGCCCACGCCGGATCAGTCGCCCCTGGCCGAGTGGAAAAAACGCTTCGCCATCATACTGCGCGATCTGCAACACCCCGACCTGCTCTACCTTGCAGCGTTGCTGCATGACACGGGCAAGGGCCGCTCCACTGGCGAACACGCTACAGAAAGCATGCGCCTCGCGCAGAGCGTCGTCACTCGCCTTGAGATGGACGAGTTTGAATCTGGACTTGTTCTCGGCCTCATTCAAAACCACCTCGACATGTCTTCTGCCTTACGCCGCGATATCTTCGACGCGGAAACCATTCGCACCTTCGCAGAAAAAGTGCAGACACCCGAAGAGCTGCGCATGATCACGCTCTTCACTTACGCGGACATTCACGCCGTCCATCCAGACGCGCTCACACCATGGAAGGCCGAGAACCTATGGCGGCTTTACATCGCCACATCAAACTTCCTGGATCGCAACATCGACGATGAGCGCTTTGACTCGCGCGTCTCCAGTGAACTTGTCCGACGCATCACGCAGTTGCTTCCCGGTGAAAGCCGCGAAGTGCTGCAATTCGTGGAGGGCTTCCCGCAGCGCTATCTACGCATGCGTAGCCCGGAACAGATCCGCACACACTACACCATGAGCAAGCACCTTGCTGATGATGCCGTGCAGCTCGACTTCCACTGGACGCCCACTCATAGCGACGTCACACTCGTTACGCCGGACCGCCAGCTACTCTTCGCACGCATCGCTGGCGTCCTTGCGGCATGGGGCATGAACATCATCACCGCAGACGCGTTCTCCAACGCGCACGGCATCGTTGTCGATAGTTTCCGTTTCACCGACAGCTTCCGCACACTTGAGATGAATCCTGGTGAACGCGATCACCTGATCCGCGATCTGCACGACGCCATCGCCGATCCCGCAGTTGCCGCGAAGATGATTGCCCACCGCAAACGTTCACGTCGCCGCATGCCGCTGGTGGAGGTGAAGACTTCCGTTGAATTCGACACCGAATCCTCAACGCACTCGACGATTCTGCAGGTCGTGGCCCAGGACCTCGCCGGTTTGCTCTATGCCATCAGCACCACATTGGGCGAGGCGCGGTGCAGCATCGAAGTTGCCGTCATCGACACAGAAGGCGATACCGCTATCGACGTCTTCTATCTCACACAGGACGACGCGCCGTTAGAAAGTGACGAGCTTCCCGCACTGAAGCAGAAGCTCCTCGACGCCATCGAAGCTAACGCCGCCGGCTGACGTCCTCAATAGCGTTTTAGAACCGCACAAATGCAAGCCGTGCTCACAGGTTTCTTTCCCCAGAGAAGCTGCTTTGGGCACGGCTTCTCTGACAGAACGCTCAAACTCCTGCGATACTGTCGCACATCCGTTGATACAGGAGACGAACTGATGTCAGAGTCTTTGCCCCCCATTGATAGCTCGCGCCGCGACTTCCTGCGGCTTGGCACCGCCACCACGGTGGGTCTTGCCCTTGCAACACAGTTGCACGCCGCGCCCGTCACCAATGCGCAAACGATGATCAACGTCCCATTCGCCAAGAGCAACGCGCGTATCGCCATTGTTGGCCTTGGAGGCCGCGGCACATCGCTGCTGAAGAACCTCGTCGCCACGGATGCAGAGATCGTTGCGCTTTGCGACATCGTGGAAAGCAAGGTCCGCGCTGCGCAGCAGATTGCCAACAAGGCAGGCAAAGGCACGCCGGAAATCTTCTACGGCAACGACCATAGTTACGAAAAGATGATGAAGCGGACAGACATTGACCTTGTCATAGTCTCCACATCATGGGCCTGGCACGCGCCCATCAGCATCGCCGCCATGGAAAGCGGCAAGCACGCTGCGATGGAAGTCCCCGGCGTCACCACCATCGAAGATTGCTGGAAGGTCATCGACACTTCTGAGCGCACACGCCGCCACTGCATGATTCTTGAGAACTGCTGCTACGGCTACAACGAAACGCTCATCCTGCGCATGGCCCATGCAGGCGCGCTTGGCGAATTGCTTTATGGTGAAGGCGCATACCTGCATGACCTGCGCGAAATCCTCTTCGCCAACCAGAGCGAAGGCCTCTGGCGTCGCGAAGACCACACTAAGCGCGACGGCAATCTCTACCCCACACACGGTCTCGGACCCATTGCCAACTGTATGCAGGTGCAGCGTGGCGACCGCTTCCACCATCTGGTCAGCATGAGCACCATGCAGCGCGGCCTCGAGATCTATCGCAAGGAACATATCCCTGCGAACGATCCCAAGTGGAAAGAGAAGTACGTCTGCGGCGACATGAATGTCTCCATGATCAAGACGGAAAAGGGTCGCACTATTACCGTGAAGCATGACGTAGTGAATCCGCGTCCCTACAGCCGCGTGAACATGCTCGCAGGCACCAAGGGCGTCTTTGAGGATTACCCGCCACGCATTTATGTCGAAGGTCAAAAAGGCGGCGAAGCCTACGGCACGCTCGACGCATGGAAGCAGTACGAGCATCCGCTCTGGAGCAAGGAAGGCGACGCCGCACGCAAATCCGGTGGCCACGGCGGCATGGACTACATCATGCTCTACCGCATAGTGCAATGCCTGAAGCAAGGTCTTGTACCGGACATGGACGTTTACGATTGCGCCGCATGGGGCTGCATCTATCCCCTCAGCGTGCAGTCTGTCGCACGCGGTAGCGCACCGGTCGATGTCCCCGATTTCACTCGCGGTAAATGGCAGATGCGTACCGCATCGCAGATCGCCACCTACTCATAAACACGAGAGTAACCAGCGAAGCTCAAACGCTCAAAGCGAGCCACTGAGCAATGCGGAAATTATCTCTACCCGCTCCTGCGCAATTGAACCGCGAAACACAGGGCGACCAGCCCGCCGATACCAATACTCGGCATTTCCCTGGTCGCCTTCTTCGCGATGCAGCAGCGCGTGTACCCAGGCCGAGTCGCGATCTTCGCCCTCTTGCGCCTCTTCATGCGCGGCATTCCAATCGCCATGCGCCGCATGCCAAAGCGCCCGCAGTGCATGTCCTTTTACTTCGTCTAAAGACCCTGCCACAAACTCATCCACATTCCGCATAGGATGAGAATAGATGCAAGCCGCTGCCAACCCGATCGTCGTCGTGAGAGACCTCACCAAGAGCTACCCCACAGGCACCGGCACACTCACTCTCTTCCGCGACCTCAGCTTCACCGTCGCCACCGGAGAAATGCTGGCAATCATCGGCGCCAGCGGCGCAGGCAAATCCACTTTGCTACACATGCTG
Organism: Terriglobus sp. ADX1; assembly: GCF_036877645.1. Classification (NCBI taxonomy): domain Bacteria; kingdom Pseudomonadati; phylum Acidobacteriota; class Terriglobia; order Terriglobales; family Acidobacteriaceae; genus Terriglobus; species Terriglobus sp. ADX1. The sequence goes on along the minus strand of NZ_JAEDXV010000015.1, from coordinate 54,977 downwards.
GCGGCCATGGATAGCCCCACTTCCGGCGACGTCCTGATTGACGGCACTTCCCTCGCCTCGCTCAAACCCACGGAACAAGCCAGCTTCCGCAACCGCACGATCGGCTACGTCTGGCAGGCGCACTACCTGCTGCCGGAATTCACTGCGGAAGAGAACGTAGCCATGCCGCTGCTGGCCCGTGGCGAATCGCAGCCAGCAGCCCGCGAGAAAGCGCGTCGCTGGCTGGCGGAAGTGGGCCTTGCAGCGCGCGCTACCCACCGTTCCGGCGAACTCTCTGGTGGCGAGCAACAGCGCGTCTCCCTGGCCCGCGCCCTCGTCACAGAACCCAAGCTCCTGCTGGCGGACGAACCCACAGGAAACCTCGACGCCGCCACCGGCGACGCGATCTTCGATCTACTGCGTCGCCTGCACGCCACCCACGGCACCACTACTGTCATGGTCACGCACAACCACCAGATTGCCGCCCGCTGCGACAGCACCCTGATTCTGCATGAGGGTCGCCTGATCCCTTCGGAAACGCCCGTTTAGAGCAAAAGATTCATTCCAGGCAAGAAACGCGTGCAAAACACCTCGAGAACGGCCGGAGTACTGCACCCTTTTCCCACAGGTTGCGTCCAATAAGGACGTTTCGGGAGCGGTGCTTCTCCTGTTATCGTTTTGCCTAAGTTTAAGGGCAGTACGGTGTACCGGACAGTCGGGTACACTGGATGCACAAAAGATGTGGGAATAACCTCGGCGGCGTGCATTCGCAGGGGTTTGTTCCAGGGGTTCCCGCATCATGGCGCTTTTTGGCGGATGCGGGAACGGGCAGTGAACCAATGGCCTTCTGCGTGGCAGCACGTCACGACGGAGGGGCTAGGGGGAGCATGTTCGAGCGTTATACCGAAAAAGCGCGGCGCGTCATCTTCTTTGCGCGTTATGAAGCAAGCCAGTTCGGCTCACCTTACATTGAAACGGAGCACCTGCTTCTGGGCCTGCTCCGCGAAGACAAGGCGCTGACCAACCGGTTCCTCCGTTCGCACGCATCGGTGGAATCCATCCGCAAGCAGATTGAAGGCCACACCACCATTCGCGAGAAGGTGTCGACATCGGTCGATCTGCCGCTCTCAAATGAGTGCAAGCGCGTCCTTGCCTACGCTGCGGAAGAAGCTGAGCGCCTCTCGCACAAGCACATCGGCACGGAGCATCTGCTCCTGGGGCTGCTGCGCGAAGAGAAGTGCTTCGCCGCGGAAATCCTGATGGAGCGCGGCCTGCGCCTGCCCACCATTCGCGAGGAATTGCAGCGCACCACGCAGGAAAAGCCCACACCACAGGCATCCTCTGGCAAGCAGCAGCGTCAACAGCAGCAGAACGGGGAGCAGTCCATGCTGGCCGAGTTCTCGCGCGACCTGACACAGGCTGCCATGGACCAGCAGCTTGACCCGCTAGTGGGCCGCGATGGCGAAGTGGAGCGCGTCATCCAGATCCTCTGCCGCCGCACCAAGAACAACCCGGTGCTCATCGGCGAACCCGGTGTCGGTAAGACTGCCATCGTCGAGGGTCTCGCACAGAAGATTGCAGACGGTGAAGTCCCCAGCTTCCTCGCGGACAAGCGCGTCCTCTCGCTGGACCTCTCGCTCATCGTGGCTGGCACCAAATATCGTGGTCAGTTTGAAGAGCGCCTGAAGACCATCATGAAAGAGTTGATGGAGAACCAGAACGCCATCGTCTTCATCGATGAGCTTCATACCCTCGTTGGCGCTGGCTCTGCAGAGGGTTCGCTCGACGCCGCGAACATCCTCAAGCCGGCACTCTCGCGCGGCGAGATTCAGTGCATCGGCGCCACCACGCCCGCGGAGTTCCGTAAGAGCATCGAAAAGGATCGCTCGCTGGAGCGCCGCTTCCAGGCCGTCAAAGTGCCGCCGCCCAACGAAGAAGATGCCATCAAGATCATCATGGGCATCAAGGAGAAGTACGAGAAGTTCCACGCCGTCACCTACACCGACGACGCGATCACTTACTCCGTTACACACTCGAATCGGTACATTCCCGACCGCTTCCTGCCGGACAAGGCCATCGACCTTATCGACGAGGCCGGTGCCCGCGTGAAGCTGCGCCAGACTACGCTGCCTGACGAACTCACGGAAGTGCAGAAGCGCATCAAGTTCATCGTGCACCGCATGGAAAACGCCATCGCGAATCACGAGTTCGAAAAGGCGCGCTTTTACTCTGACGAGGAACGCAAGGAGCGTGAAAACCTCCGCGCACTCCGCGAGCGTTATCACCTTGACGACTCCTCCGCAGGCGTTGTCACCAAGGAAGATATTGAGGACGTGGTCAGCCGCTGGACCGGCGTGCCCATCACTTCGCTCAAGGAAGAAGAGCAGCAGAAGCTGCTCCGCGTGGAAGAAGAACTGCACAAGCGCGTCATCTCGCAGGACAAGGCCATCAGTGCCCTCTCCCGCGCGATCCGTCGCTCGCGTGCAGGTCTCAAGAACCCCTCGCGCCCCATCGGTTCGTTCCTCTTCCTCGGCCCCACAGGTGTTGGCAAAACGGAGATGGCACGCACCCTGGCCCAGTTCCTCTTTGGGTCAGACAAGGCGCTCATCCGCTTCGATATGTCGGAGTTCATGGAGAAGCACTCTGTCAGCAAGTTGATCGGTTCGCCTCCGGGATACGTCGGTTACGAGGAGGGCGGTCAGCTCACCGAACGCGTCAAGCGTCAGCCCTACTCCGTCGTCCTGCTCGACGAAGTGGAGAAGGCGCACCCGGACGTCTTCAACCTGCTGCTGCAGGTCTTTGAAGACGGCCACCTGACGGACGGCCTCGGCAACACGGTCGACTTCAAGAACACGATTCTCATCATGACGTCGAACATCGGCGCCAAGCACCTCATGAAACGTGAGGGACTCGGCTTCGCTTCGAACAAGGAAGAAGTTGTTCTGGAGAAGATGGAAGAGATGGTGAAGGGCGAAGTCAAGCGCACCTTCAACCCTGAATTCATCAACCGTCTCGACGAGATCATCGTCTTCACGGCACTCTCTGACAGCGACCTGATGCAGATCCTGGAATTGCTGGTGCAGACCCTGAACACCAATCTGGTGCACAAGGCCATCACCATCAGCGTCAACGACGAAGCGAAGAAGTGGATTCTCGACAAGACGCTTACAGACCGCAGCTACGGAGCACGCCCGCTCCGCCGCGCCCTGCAGCGTTACATTGAAGACCCGCTATCGGAAGCGCTCATCGCTGGCCAGATCACGCAGCGTCCATCGTTCCTCGAGGTCTACCTCGACAACAACCAGCTCTTCTACCGTCCTGTGGCCCAGGAAGGTGAAGAGCAAGCGGACGGCGCAGCACTCGCGATCATGTAAGTTGCATCACACCAAGTAAGAAGGGAGGCCGCAAGGCCTCCCTTCTCTTTGTAACAATCTCTACGTCCATCGCCGTCATTCTGAGCGAAGCGAAGAATCTCAACATCTTCTGTGTAACCGAAGAAGCAAACGTCTTCCAGCCCAAGAAGTGCAGGCTGGGAAGGCGTTTCGTTTTAGCTTCGCAGAATGACCGCTCTTGCTACAGAGGTCGACCTACTCGAGTCCAAGCGAACGCCATATTTCATCCACTCTCTTCTTCACGGGTTGTGGCATCTCCAGCATCTCCGGCCATGGGCGCGTGAATCCTTCTGCAGCCCACTTCCGCGTGGCATCAATACCCATCTTGCTGCCAAAGTTCGGCAGGCGCGATGCGTGATCCAGCGAATCCACTGGCCCCAGCGTGAACTGAATGTCGCGCTCCGGATCAATGTTGTTTGCCACGCGCAACACCACTTCACCAACGTCCTGCACATCGCAATCTTCATCGACGACCACGATGCACTTGGTAAACATCGCCTGGCCCAGCGCCCAGATGCCGTTCATCACCTTACGTGCCTGTCCCGCATAGCTCTTGCGGATAGAGATCAGCATCAGGTTATGCGCGACGCCTTCGGGCGGCAGGTTGATGTCCACAATCTCCGGCATCGTCAGCTTAATCAGTGGCAGGAAGATGCGCTCCACAGCCTTCGCCATCCATGCATCTTCCATCGGCGGCTTACCAACGATCGTAGCCGCGTAGATCGGGTCTCTGCGATGCGTAATCGCTGTCAGATGAAATACAGGGTATTCCTCCGGCATGGTGTAGAAGCCAGTGTGATCGCCAAACGGCCCTTCCATGCGCAATTCTGCAAGATCGACATAGCCTTCCAGTATGTACTCCGCATGTGCGGGCACTTCCAGGTTAACCGTCTCTGCCTTCACTAACTCCACAGGCTTGCCGCGCAGGAATCCAGCGATAAGAAACTCTTCAATCTCCGGCGGTGCAGGCACAATTGCACTGAAGGTCAACGCCGGATCAGCGCCAATCGCAACAGCTACTTCCATCCGTTCGCCACGGATCTTAGAAAGCGTCACACCATTCAACGATGTGGAGTCTTCCGCTGCAGTGGTGCCGCCTGCAGTCATCGCCATCAACTTCACGCGCGCTGCATCAGTGGTAGCTGTGGCTCGCAAACGATCTCGCAGATGTTCTGCAGCATTCTTCTGTCGCTGCCAGTGCATGCCGGTGGTGCGCTCGTCATACACCTGCATCCGATACATGCCCACGTTGCGCTTGCCAGAACGTGGATCACGCGTCATGACCAGCGGCAGCGTAATGAATCGCCCTGCATCACCCGGCCACGTCCGCAGAATCGGCAGCTCAGACAGGTCAATGTCCTCCCCCGTCTTCACCACTTCCTTGCACGTCGCCTGTTTGCGGTCGACAACCTTTGGGAAGAATGATCCCACCTCTGCCAGCATCGGCAGCATCTTCAGCTTGTTCATGAAGCCGGTCGGCACTTCGGGCTTCAGCAGCGTCTGCAATCGGTCGGCGATGTCATCCAGCGAATCGCACTCCAGCGACATCTGCATCTTGCGCAGGCTGCCGAACTGGTTCATCAGCACCTTCGCGCCGGGGTAGCCCTTTACGTTCTCAAACAGCAACGCCGGACCTCCCTTGCCGCCATTCATCTTCGCGGCACGGTCAGCGATCTCCGCCATTTCCAGGTCGGTATCCACTTCTACGCGGACACGCTTCAGTTCCCCGCTCTTTTCCAGGCGCGTCAACCACTCACGCAGGTCGCGATAAGCCATGCGACAGTCACTCCCCTGGACCGCTCCAGGCGGCCCGAACAAGTCTCATGGTATCGCGCAGATAAGCCCAAAACGAAAAGATGCCCGCCGAAGCGAGCACCTTCATCTTCCCAACCAAACGCTAAGCTTAAGCGGCGCGGTGAACAGCCGAACCAGAGGCCAGCTTTTCATTCACCTTCGACACCACGCCCGTCATCGACGCGACGCGCTCTTCCGTGCTGGCATTGGCATCCACGCGCTCATTGGCAATGCCATTCAGGCTGGCCAGACGCGTTACTTCACGCTCCAATGCAGACAAACCGACAACCGATCCGGTAGATGGTGCGCCCTCCAGTTCCGTACGCGACACGGAACCGCGGTGCATCCACTCTTCCAGGTCGCTGGTCCGTGCCAGAACCACGTTGCTGGGCGCGCCCGGCGGACGATGGATTGGCAGATCAAGAGTTTTCTCCCACCGCTGGACGGTACGAACGCCCTTTCCAAAGAAGTGGGCAATCTCTTTCCACGAACTCAGCATTTTGCTCAAAACTTCACCTCTACATGCCGGATCCGGTCAAAACCGGTCATAATGTCAGACGCGCTAAGCACCTATTAAGTTTCTCTCGTGGCTTAATGGCATTTTTATGCCGTCAACGGGCCATTTCGAGCCAAACAGTGTTAAAACGTCATCCGGGAGGCGTATAAAACGCCCCACTTCAGGATGAAGACTACCATTTTGGCTTGATTTGTCACCGGAAATCGATGGATTTTACCGCCATCGCGAAACCGCCAGGATTCTCCGAAAGGCTTCAAATCGCCCTGTGAAGCACCTTATCTCTCTGAAATGAGAGATTATGCACTCCACCCAGCAGAAACGCCCGCCACGGGTTGCTGCGGCACGATGACTGGAACTCCACGGCGTTCCGAGGACGTCCGTAATTCCCGCGGAAGCGCCCGATTCGCCGCAGGATCCTTCGCAACCACGACCCAGGCCTCTTTCACATTGCGAACGCAGGCGATTACTTTCTGCATTTCCTCTGCCGATCCCGAATGCGAGGCTTCCAAGGTCATGGTGAACATGGCTGCATAGAAATCCGAGAGTGCTCTTGCTGGTTCGCCGCCGATATCCGGCCGCAGTCGCGCCTCCAGGTACATCAGGATGTCCAACGCTCGCTTTACCGCATAGCGGCGTTCAATCACGTCGTCCGCCTCACACGCTGCCGCCGCCCGATACAAAAAGCGAATCCAGCCGTCGTACAGCGCCACGATCAGTTCCACTCCGGTAGCTCCAGAGAGCGCCTGTTCCTGATAATTCATCTCCGTAATTCTCCTTAGGTCGATTGGCCATAGCCGGTGATGGCAGCGTAAATCTGCTTGATCTCATTCAACTGCTGCGGAATCGCCTGCAGTATTTCGTTCGCTGCATTCAGTTCGGTCGTAAGCGACGTTTGGTAGGTCGCCAGTCGCGTCTCAAGGTTTGTCTTGTTATCTGCCAGCGTCGATTCTTCGGAAGTGTTCTGCGCCGTGCGCAGTGTCAGCGCACCATTGCCGCTGTTACCTAACCCACTCAACACCGTCGTAAGGTTTTGTCCGAAGTCCCCCACGTTCATGAAGAAGTTTGAGATCCCGGTGAAATTGCTGGCAAGTGCGCTACTCAACGCAGACGTATCCAGGCTCAACTGCCCGTTCGTGCCAACCGTAATACCGAGCTGTGCCAAGTTGCTGGTCTTGCCGCTGTTCCCTGTCGAGAACGCCAACGCAGTGGAAAGCTGCGACTGAATCAACGACAAAATCTGATCACCAAACAAAGGCTCTGCGTTGCCAGAAGAATCCTTCGTCTCCTGACCGGAAAGCGCCGAGCTCAGCGTGTTGTATGCAGAGATGAAGTTGTTCAGAGCGGTAGAGATCGAGCCCGTATCATTCACAATCTCCATCGTCACGTTCGTGCTCGATGTACCCACAAGCTGAAACGTAATGCCCGGCAACGCGCTGGTTACCGTATTCGAACTGCTCGTCAACGAAATGCCGTCCAGCGTATACGCCGCATCCGCACCGGTGGCCGTTGCCGTCATGGAGATGCTGTTGTCATTGGAATCGGTCAGGTTTGACGTATCCAATGTCATGTTGCCAGCTGCGCCACTTGTATTGCTTGTCAGCGAAAGATAAGAACCTGAACTATCGGTAATCACCGTCGCCGTCACACCTACGTCCAGATCATTGATCGACTTCGCCAATGTGGACATCGTGTTGTTTGTTGAATCGATGGTGATGGTGGTGGCTGTGCCACCGCCCACCTGGATACTCAGGGAGCCACTAAGTGTTGCGCCCGATGCCACCGCATTGGAATGTTGCTGACTCGTCGTTGCCAGTCGCGAAACAGTCAGAGTATGCGTTCCCGCCGCGGAAATAGAGGTCGCATCCGTGAGCGAAACCACGCTGCTATCACTCGTTGCGCCTTCCTTTTGAGCGAAGGCACCGTCGAACGAAGTAAGTGTTGCCAGCGCACTTAAGAGCGCCGACATATCTGTCCCAAGCGTACTCAACACGGTGTCCTGTGCCTGCAGCGCGGTGGTGCGCGTGGCCCATGCGGTTTCCGGCGCACGCATGTTCGTCATGATGCTGTTCACCGTACTGGTCACATCAAAACCATCGCCACTGGTAGCCGATCCAAAACTGATCCCAACAACAGACACGCAGCACCTCCTCAATCGAGCGATTGCACGCTTAAGGCCACACACGTGGCAGTGATTCTTAGCCGTGCATAAGAATGGCGCGGACAGTAGTTACACTGCCCGCGCCACGCGTTTGCTGCGATTACTGCAGCAGTTTCGTCACTTCCTGCTGAACACTGTTGGCCTGAGCCAGAGCGCTGATACCGGTCTGCGACAGCACCTGGTACTTCGACAGGTTGGAAGCAGCCTGACCATAGTCGGTGGCGCGGATGTTGTCCTCAGCCGCCGTCAGGTTGGTCTGTTCATTGCTCGCAACGGACTGCGCCGAAGCGAGCTGGTTGATGTTTGCGCCGATGGTGCCACGCTGGAAGGCCACATCACCGATTGCCGTCGTCAGTGCAGTCAGCACATTCTTTGCCGAGCTTGCCGTCAGCGAGTTCACCGTGGAAGCGGTGAAGTCCACGCCTGCACCGGGGGTGGTGGCGGAGGTCGTATCGCTCAGGGTGGTACCGGTTGCATCCAGGTCGCTCGATGCCGCCACCGGGCCGGAGATGGTTAGCGCGCCTGTGGTGGAGTCATATGCAGCCGTGATACCGGCGGTCTGATAGGTCGAGTCAGCATTGATCTGCGTAGCGAGCGCAGACATGGTTGTGCCTGACGCAATCGTGATGCTGTGCGAGCTGCCGGTGCCCACAGCAAGTGCAAGCGTTCCAGATACGGTATCCGATGTTGATCCCAGCGTCAGCGTGGCGGTGGAAGCAGCAGAAGCAGACGATGCCGTTGGCGAGGTCAACGAAACCGCCGAGGAAGTTGCCGCTGCTGCGGATGTTCCTACGCTGCTTGTAGACAGATTGCCCACAGTATCGCTGTAGGTTGCTGAGCCGGCGGTGGTGCCGTCGGATACGAAGAAGTTCCGCGCCGTGCTGGAAAACACAGACGTTCCGTTGAAGTTCGTGGTGGTGCCGATGTTGTTAATCTGCGTGAGAATGTTCTGATATTCCTGGTTTGCAGAGGACACCTGCGCGGCACTCAGCGTGCCGTTCGCAGCCTGCGTTGCCAGCGTGACAGCACGATTCAGCAGCGAAGTTACCTGCGACAGCGCGCCGTCTGCGGTCTGCAACAGGCCCGTAGCATCGCTTGCATTGCGGCTGGACTGTGCCAGTGCCGTTTCGTTTGCAGCAAGACCATCGGCGACCGCAAGTCCAGCGGCATCGTCTGCGCCGCTGTTAATGCGCGAACCCGACGACAACTGCTGCAGCGTTTTGGAAAGGTTGTTCTGGGTTGCGCTCAGGTTGTTCTGAGCATAGATAGCCGAGATGTTATTCAGTACACCGAGGGACATGTCTGCATTTCTCCTGATTCAGCGAGATTGGGAAGCGGGTTTCTGATGCCGTTTCCCTGACGCTCAACACACTCATCGGCCCCTCCGCATATCCCTTGAGAAAAAAGTTTGCCTGTCTTCGATCTACAGCATGTGTGCTTCTCTCACTGCATATATGTCTGAAGGAAATTCATCTCCCTCCACCTTCTGCCGATACAAAGAACGAATACAAAAGGTTGCCATGATTGAACTCACACGCCTTAACGGTCACACCTTTGTCGTGAATAGCGACCTGATCAAACTGGCCGAGGCCATCCCCGACACCACACTCACACTTGTAACCGGCGAGAAGATCGTCGTTCTGGAAACCTGCTCCGACGTACTCACACGTACGTTGCACTATCGCTCCAACGTATTGCACAACGCATGGCCCTCTGCTGATGCTGCGATCAGTGCGCACCTTGCTCTGCACACAGCACAGCATCACTCCTAACTTTTTCGGAGACGGAGACACACAATGGATATCGCAAGCATCGGAGGCATTGTCATCGCCCTCGTTGCCATCCTTGGCGCCATGATCATGGAAGGCGGCAACCTGGGCCAGATTACCCAACTCACGGCTGCCATGATCGTGCTCGGCGGCACCATCGGCGCATGCGCTGTACAGTTCCCACTCAATATCCTCATTGCGTCTGCGAAAGGTATCGTCGGCGTCTTTCTACACAAAGGCGCGAATGAAGATGCAGTGTTGAAACAGATCGTGGAATTTGCGAACAAGGCGCGCAAGAGTGGCATCGTCTCACTCGATGCCGATCTCGCCTCTGTTAAAGATCCTTTCTTAAAGCAAGGACTCATGCTTGCAGTCGATGGCACAGAGTCCAGTGAAGTCCGCAAGATCATGCAGCTTGAAATCGACAACAAGAGTGAGATGGAAGAGAAGATTCCTGCCGTTCTGGAATCCGCTGGCGCATTCGCGCCTACCGTCGGCATCATCGGTGCTGTGCTTGGTCTCATTCAGGTTATGCAACATCTCGACAACATCGATGAAGTAGGCAAAGGTATTGCCGTCGCCTTCGTCGCCACCATCTACGGTGTGTCTCTTGCGAATCTCTTCTGCCTTCCTGCCGCGGGCAAACTGAAGATTCGTCACAAGCAACACCTGATGATGCAGGAAATGATGCTGGAAGGTGTTATCAGCATCCTGGAAGGTCTGAATCCGCGCATGATCGAAACCAAGCTGAAGACCTTCCTGGCAAACGGCCGTGCAGAGGCGGCTTGATCATGAGCAAGAAGAAGAAACACGCGGAACACGTCAATCATGAACGCTGGCTCGTCTCCTGGGCAGATCTTTTAACGCTGCTCTTCGCCTTCTTCGTTGTTATGTTTGCATCCAGTTCCAGCGACAAAAAGAAAGCAGCGAAGATGGCTGCAGCCATGCAGACTGCGTTTCAACAGACGGCTGTCTTCGAAGCACATGCGAAGACACCACCACTCGCGCCAGGAGCAGGCACTGGCGAAGGTGCTCCCATGCCGCTGGAGATGCCCCTCGAAACACCCGTCATTGAGGGCAGCAAAAATGAAGTCAGTGGTGATGCCATGAAAAACGAAATTGCCAACGCACTCGCACTTGCAGTGCGACGACACATGGTCACCATCCGCAACAATGACGAAGGGACAACACTGTCACTTGACAGCGCCGGTTTCTTCGACTCAGGCAGTGCGGAAGTGATGCCTTCCGCGCTTGCAATCCTTACGAGGATCGCGCAGGCACTCCCCAATGGGCCCATGCGTATTGAAGGGCACACGGACAATCAGCCGATACACACCGCGCAGTTCCGCTCCAACTGGGAACTCTCCACGGCACGCGCTGCATCCATCGCACAGGTGCTGATGATGAGTAGCGTCAATTCTCCAGCGAACTTCTCGCTTGCTGGCTACGGCGAATTTCATCCCATCGCAGGCAACAACACCGCCGAAGGGCGCGCTACCAATCGCCGCGTCGACATTGTTTTATTGCGAACCAGAACAACGATGCCCGTCACCAGCGACAAGCTCAATGCAATAGAAAAGCCTCGCAGTATCTCTGCCCACGAGGCTCCTCCACTACCGCTTGCGATGAAGACTATTTCGTCACACCAAGCACCTTCACAATGACGCGCTTCGGTCGCTGCCCATCAAACTCCGCATAAAAGACACGCTGCCACGTACCCAGATCAAGTCGCCCATGCGTCACTGGCAGCGTTGTCTCATGGTGCAACAGCAGCGACTTCAAATGCGCGTCGCCATTATCCTCACCCGTCTGATGATGCTGATAGTCCGGCCCACGCGGAGCCAGCTTCTGCAACCACTCGCCAATGTCTTCAATCAAGCCGCTTTCGTGATCGTTGACATACACCGCAGCGGTAATATGCATTGGCGAAACAAAGCACAGACCATCGTCGATGCCGCTGTTACGCACAATGCGCTCCACCACATCTGTGATGTGCACCATCTCATATCGCTCACGCGTGTTGAACGTCAGATACTCTGTGTGAGCCTTCATGCCTGCCATCGCAATTAAGCTCCCGCAGGCAGGTTCCGGTTCTTCAGGTGCGTCCACACAAACCACACGATCGCAACGAGAATCACCGCGATGATTGCCGCATCTGCCTTATGCAGAATCTGCTTCAGCGGGCTATGCGGATCGTTCCAGCTTGCACCAGCCTTCATTCCCACGTAGGCAAGCGCAAAGCACCACGGCCACGAACCAATAAACGTGTAGATGTGGAAGCGAAGCTGCGGCATACGCGCAATCCCCGCAGGAAGCGCGATGAACGTACGCACTACCGGCAGCAGACGTCCGATCAGCACGGTGATTTCGCCATACTTCTGGAAGTAGTGATCCACGCGGTCCAGATCCTTGTGGCTCATCAACACGTAGCGGCCAAACCGCTCCACCAGCGGACGCCCGCCGTGCGCGCCAATCCAATACGCAATCACCGAACCGATGTTGCAGCCGATCGCACCAGCCGTCGCTGCCAGGTACAGATTCATCTTGCCCAGGCTCACCACATATCCGGCAAACGGCATAATGATTTCGCTTGGTAGCGGAATGCAGGCGGACTCAATCGCCATCAGAAGCGCTACGCCTGGATATCCAATCGCGGTGATCAGGTGTGTGACGTAGGGCAATAGGAAGTCAATGATCTTTTCGGTCATGTCGGCTTTCTTTCAATGGCTCGCGAGTTTGGGGAAACTTCGCTGAGTATACCCGGCTGATATTCTTAAGGCATGGCAGAGACGAACGCACCCGAAACAACCACCCACACCGTCACCCCCGTTGCCGGACCTCCGGCCGGTTACGGATCGCAGCCCTCAGGCCGTCCGCAGCACACACACGGCGGCGGAGCGCCCGTCAAACGCCAGATTGTTGCCTTCTCCTTCTACCGCATCCTGCCAGAGTGGAAGCGCCTTCCCGCTGCCGAAAAGGCCGCGCACAAGGCTGCCTTCACCGCAGTGATTGAAAAGTGGCAGAAGCCCGGCGAGTTCCTCACCCTGACCTACTCCACCGTAGGCACGCGTGGCGACGTGGACATGCTCGTCTGGTCCATCTGCTACTCCGTAGAAGAGATGAACCGCATGCGCAGCGAGCTGCTTGCAACCCCGCTCGGCGGCTACCTGGAAATTCCGCACCACTTCCTCTCCATGACGAAGCGTTCGCAGTACCAGATTGATCGCGAAGATGAGAGCGAAGCAGAAAGCCGCGGCGCGATTCGCCCCGGCGGCCACAAGTACATCTTCGTCTATCCCTTCTGGAAGACGCGTCCGTGGTACATGCTGTCGATGGAAGAGCGCCGTCGCCTGATGGACGAACACATCCGCGTCGGCCTCGCGTATCCGCGCGTGAAGCTCAACACGACGTACTCCTTCGGTATCGACGATCAGGAGTTTGTTGTGGCTTTCGAAACCAACTTCCCCGAAGACTTCGTAGACCTCGTGCAACAACTCCGCGAAACCGAAGCCAGCATGTATACGCTGAAGGACTTCCCGATCTTCTCCTGCGTCCGCATGACGCCGGAAGAGATGCTTAACCACATCGGCTAAATCAAAGCATTGCACGAAAGTCCGCAAGCCCCGCTGGTGAATCCATCACAGGCGGGGCTTCTCATTTCAACAAGCAGATCAACCCGCTACAATCCCCAACATGACCAAGGCCGCCAAGAAGACCCCGGCAAAGAAGTCCGCAACCAAAGCCGTTGCCGCACGTAAGATCGCTGCCAGCGAACCTGTCTCAGCCAAGAAAGCTTCAGGCAAGACGAAGAACCCGCTCGCACCGGAACGCGTTCACGCCATCATCGACGCGCTGGATCGAACCTACCCCAACGCTACCTGCGCTCTGAATCACCACAACGCGTGGGAACTGCTCGTCGCCACGATTCTTTCTGCGCAATGCACAGACGTACGCGTAAACATGGTCACACCAGCTCTCTTCCATGCGTACCCCACACCGCACGACATGGCGCAGGCAACGCCGGAAGCCATTCAGCCCATCATCGCTTCCCTGTCCTTCTTCCGAATGAAAGCCAAATCACTCGTAGGCGCAGCAAAGCTCGTCTCGGAAGAATTCGGCGGTCACGTTCCGCAGACGATGGAAGAGATGCTCCGCATCCCCGGCGCTGCACGCAAAACCAGCAACGTCGTCCTGGGAACATGGTTTGGCATTCCCACTGGCGTTGTCGTGGACACACATGTTCTGCGCCTGTCGCGCCGTCTGGAACTCACCACGAACGATGATGCAGTGAAAGTCGAACGCGACCTCATGCAGATCATTCCGCAGGATCACTGGATCAGCTTCTCGCACGAACTGATCTACCACGGTCGCCAGACCTGCGAAGCACGCAAACCGAAGTGTGCCGATTGCTCCTTAGAAACCCTCTGTAATTCCAGCGACAAGACCTGGGCTTCGCATTAGTAACAAGTGAAAGGGCTCCTCAAATGAGGAGCCCTTTGCAGTCGTTAATGAAGCTTACAGATGATCCACCGGCTCCGGATCAGGCAGGCCCAACTGCACGCGGCTGTTCTTGCGCGAGTAAGTGAAGTACACCACCATACCGATAAGCAGCCACCCGATCAGACGCACCCAGTTCCAGATGCCCAGCTTGTACATCATGTAGCCGTTGAACAATACACCGAGCACTGGCACCACCGGGATTGGCCATACCAAAGGAGCGCGGAACGGGCGCTCACGGTCCGGGTCGGTATGTCGCAAAATCATGATCGCAATGCAGACGATCACAAACGCCAGCAGCGTACCGATATTCACCATTTTGCCGATATCGTCGATGGGAGTGACCGACCCAACGATTGCCGCCAGTACACCCGCCAGAATCGTTGCCTTCCACGGCGTACGGAACTTCGGATGAATCGAGCCGAAGAACTTGTTCGGCAACAGACCATCCTTGGCCATGGCATACAGCACGCGCGACTGGCCCAGCAACATCACCAGCATCACGCTTGTAAGACCAGCCAGCGCGCCAATCGTGATGATGTCCGCCGCCCATCCCAGGTTGTGCGACAGGAACGCACGAGCTACCGGGGCTTCGATGTTGATGTCTGGCCAGTAAACCATTCCGGTCAGAACACCCGCGACACCGATGTACAGGATCGTGCAGATGATCAGCGAAAGAATAATGCCGATGGGCAGATCCCGCTGAGGATTCTTTGCCTCCTGCGCCGTCGTCGAAACGGCATCAAAGCCGATGTAGCTGAAGAAGATCAGGCCAGCCGCGGTGCCAATGCCACTCACCCCCATCGGTGCGAAGCTGTGCCAGTCGGTGCCCCAGTTTGCGTGGCTGATGTAGCGCGAGCCAAGCGCGATGACGAACAGCACCACCGCCACCTTCATCACCACAATGCCACCATTGAACTTCGCCGACTCCTGGATTCCTACTACCAGAATCGCCGTGATGATGAGCGCAATGATGAATGCCGGCAGGTTGAATCCAATCTCCATGCCAAACACATGTGGCGCATTCAGCAGCGCATGAGCTTGCGAAGTCAGTGCGGCCGGAGCTGAGGCCTTCAGAGCCTCCAACGCATCCGAGAAAGCCTTGGTGCCCGCAATCAGTTCCGGATGCTGCACATGCAACATTGCACGCGCCACCTGATCTGTCGCAGTGCGCAAACCTGTCCAATGGTCATAGGCCAGCCAGAGCGGAAATTTGATGCCAAAGATGTTCAGGAATTCGATGAAGTGGTTTGACCAACCACCCGACACCGTCGAAGCACCCATCGCGTATTCCAGCGTCAAATCCCACCCGATGATCCAGGCAAAGATCTCGCCCAGCGTGGCATACGCGTAGGTGTATGCAGAACCGGCCAGAGGAATCATCGCGGCGAACTCTGCATAGCAGAGCCCCGCAAACACGCATCCCAGGCCCGATAGAACATACGACAGGATCAGGGCTGGTCCTGCATTGTGTGCACCAATGCCCGCAAGCACAAAAATGCCCGCGCCAATGACTGCTCCAACACCGAGCGAAGTCAATGCAAACGGCCCAAGCGACCGCTGCAGGGTATGGGAGCCTTCCTCGCGTGCCTCCGCGAGCAGGACATCCATGGTTTTACGGGCAAAAAGATTCGCCATCAGTCGGGTTACCTCAGAAACAAGATCAAACTACGCGGTCGCAGCGCGACCCCGCCACAGGAAATACACCGGGAGTCCCAGCAGCACCAGGATCAGCCCCGGCCAAGTGTATTGCGGCTTATATCGCAAGAGTACAACACAGATGAAGCTTGCCATCACGATGTACAACCCCGGCAATACCGGATATCCAATGGCCCGGTACGGACGCTCCGCATCCGGACGTGTTTTGCGGAGCCGAAACAGCGCCACAATCGTCAGGATGTAAAACACCAGCACCGCAAAGATCACATAATCCAGCAGTTGGCCGTACGACCCGGACAGGCAGAGCAGGCAGGTCCACGCCCACTGCACCCACAGGCTCACCACCGGCGCTTTTGACTTGGGTGAAAGACTTCCAGCCGCCTGAAAAAACAGGCCGTCCTGGCTCATCGTGTAATATACGCGGGCGCCGCTCAGCAGCATGCCATTCGCACAGCCAAACGTGCTGATCATCACCGCCAGCGCCATAATCCGCGCTCCGTATCCGGCAAATGCCTGTTCCATTACCGCCGTAGCAACTCGGTCTTCGCTGGCAAACTGAATGCCGCGCTGCAGAATTGTGCTGCCGTCGGCCACTCCATGCAGAGGAAGCACGGCGAGATAGATAAAGTTCACGGCGATGTACAGCAGCAGCACCACACCCGTGCCAATCGCCAGCGACAAAGGCAGGTTCCGCTTAGGATTTGTGATTTCCCCTGCGGTAAAAGTCACGTTATTCCACGCATCGCTTGAGAACAGCGACCCCACCTGCACCACGGCAATTACCGTCAGGAATCCGACCATCGCCGTCGGGCCGCCCACGCCCACCTGCACTGGATGCAGCGTATGCACGCCTGCCCCGCTCCAGAAGTGGCCATTGGCAAAGTTTGCTGCGATGGCCGTAGCGTTCTTCGCCATCAAGCCAAGGCCGACGACTAGCAGTAAAGCGAAAATCTTGGCTGAAGTGAAGATGTTCTGAATCAGCGCCCCCAGCTTCACGCCAAAGCTGTTCAGGAGGGTCAGGAGCGTCAGGATGATGATCGCAGCAAAGTTTGCCGTCGAAAGCCCGACTTCCATATTGCCCAGCACCATCGGCCCCACGGGCCATGCTGGAACATGCGCAATATGCCAGATCCAGTTGCTGGCCGAAACGCTGGGAACAAACACGCCTAGGAACTTACCGAATGCCACAGCAACAGCGGCAATTGTGCCGCACTGAATCACCAGGAACAGCGTCCAGCCGTACAAAAAGCCCCACATGGGCCCCAAGCCTTCGCGCAGGTACACATACTGGCCGCCCGCCTTTGGCATCATGGCAGCCAGTTCGCCATAGCTCAGCGCGCCGATGAGCGTCATCACTGCCGTCACCAGCCACGCCGCGATCAGCAATGCCGGCGACTGCACCATCCGCGCCATATCTGCGGACACAATGAAGATGCCACTGCCCACCATCGAACCCATAACGATGGCCGTCGCAGAGAACAATCCAAGGCTCTTAACGAACTCCGTCGTCTGGCCCGACTCAGGTGAAGATGCAATGTTGGACACGGTGTTGCTCAGTTGTAACAGAGCGTGTCACCATCCGCCACCCAAACCTGGAAGCGAGACCGCTACTGGCCACTTATGCCTTCTTCTCTTCGTGACCACCAAACTGAAACCGCATGGCAGATAGCAGCTTGTCCGCAAACGCGCTGTTCTGGCGGGAGTTGAATCGAGCATAGAGCGCCGTGGTGAGAATGTCTGCGGGAACGCCTTCATCAATGGCAGCAATGGACGTCCAGCGTCCCTCACCTGAATCCGAGACCCGTCCTCCGAACTCCGTCAGCTCCGGCGATGCAGCTAACGCGGTAGCCGTGAGGTCAAGAAGCCACGATGAGACGACGCTGCCGCGACGCCACACCTCGGCAATCTCCGGCAGTGCGAATTCGTACTGATACAGTTCAGGATTTCGCATCGGGGTGGTTTCCGCGTCGGTTGAATCAACCGTTTTGCCTGCGTTTGCATGCTTCAGGATGTTCAATCCTTCGGCATACGCGCCCATGATCCCATATTCGATACCGTTATGAATCATCTTGACGAAGTGACCTGCACCCGAAGGTCCGCAGTGCAGGTAGCCATCCTCTGCTGTGCTGGCGGGAAGTTTCTCTCGACCTGGTGTGCGATCTACGCTGCCACGTCCGGGGGCAAGAGACTTGAAGATAGGATCCAGCGTTTTCACGGAGGCATTGTCGCCACCGATCATCAGGCAGTAGCCACGTTCAAGGCCGAAGACGCCTCCGCTCGTTCCAACATCAACCCACTTCACACCGGATTCGGCAACGGCTTTCGCACGGCGGATATCGTCAACGTAATACGAGTTCCCGCCATCAATCAGGATGTCGTTCTGGCTCAGGTTTGGAAGGATTTTCGCAACGGTTTCGTCGACTGCACCTGCAGGCACCATCAACCACACTGCGCGCGGTGGGGTGAGCCGTTCAACGAGTTCTTCAATGGAAGCCACACCCGTGGCACCATATGCCGCAACCTTCGCTACGGTGGCGGGCGTTCGTGCGTAGATCACACATTCATGCCCGGCGTTCACGAGCCGCCGCACCATGTTGCTTCCCATCCTGCCGAGTCCGATCATCCCGATCTGCATAAGAACCACCTTATTTTCGAGAAATGACTTTTGCCCATTAGAAGACGAGACCGCGCTGCATGATGCGCTGAAGTTGTGAATTTTGCAGCTAGGCCGAGTAGACCAGGGCGGATTACGCGATTCCCGCCCCCCTTTTCGAGAAAACAACCCGCATATGTTCGGACGACAAATGAGGCCGCTTGAACGACGAAACGGATGGTGATGCCGGAGTCAGGACCAAGGAGCAGGTTACGCTGACAGGGGTTCGTCAGCGTACGGAAGTACCCCACTCAGAACTTGAGCGGCCATGAATCGAAAGTACTTAGGGGAAGGAATGGCGGAGAGTGAGGGATTCGAACCCCCGATAGGATTGCTCCTATGTCTGATTTCGAGTCAGGTGCATTCAACCGGGCTCTGCCAACTCTCCGACTTCCCCAGTATAGTCGTTACGCGAGTTAGTGGCAATGAAGCCAACCACATCCGTGTCGTGGAAATCGCCTGAAATCCACTTGTTTGCAAACAGTTCGGTTGATGGGACGAATGGCGCGAAGTACACTGACAGGGACGCATGCCAACGGTAGCCGAACAGACCGGAACAGAAGAAGTTCACCCCGACGTTGCGTTGGTGGAAGCCGCGCGCAACGGTGACGACGCCGCGTTTGAAAAACTGGTGCGGCAGTACGACCGCCAGATCTTCCGCGTAGCGCAGCATATTACGCAGAACCGCGAAGACGCTGAAGACATTACGCAAGACGTCTTTATGAAGGCGTACGGCAAGCTGGATCAGTTCCAGGGCAACAGCAAGTTCTCCACCTGGCTGACCCGTATCGCCGTGAATGAGAGCCTGATGCGGTTGCGGAAGCGCAAGACCAGCCGCACCGTTTCCATGGACCAGGATGTGCAGACGGAAGAAGGCTCCATCCCCCGCGATTTTGCCGATTGGACACCTGATCCCGAGCAGCAGTACAGTTCTTCCGAGCTTGGTGACATCCTGCAGAAGACGATTTCAGGTTTGTCGCCAGGTTTCCGCACCGTTTTCACTCTCCGCGACATCGAAAACTTGTCGACGGAAGAAACGGCAGAGGCGCTCGGATTGAGCGTCCCGGCGGTTAAGTCGAGATTGCTACGGGCAAGGCTTCAACTGCGTGAGCGTTTGAGCCGATACCTGAAGCGCAAGGATGGGAGCGTCAGACCGTGAAGCTGCTCTTTGGTCAAATCGATACGCACGCACAGGCCCGTGGAGGCGTCCGATGACCTGCACGGAATTTCTGGCTCAAATGACGGATTATTTCGACGGACAGGTCGAGCCCGAGCTGTTGTCGGAAATTCAGTCGCACCTCTGCGAGTGCCACCACTGCGAGATCCTTGTGGACACCACTCGGCAGACCATTCGTGTCTATAAGAATCACCAGGTTTACGATCTGACGGAAGAAGTGCGAGAGCGTACGGTGCAGCGGATTCTTGCCGCGTGCACGGGACGCAAGTCGATTTCCGCACCCGACCAGAGGTAGCCTTTTCTCTTTACATTGAATTTCCCTTCGCGTAGGGTTTGCGTGTTGGTATCACGCTTTCCCTCCTGAGAGGGTTGTTCATGTCTCTGCCTGACCCACCGATTGCACGTGATCGTCGTGTCTCTCCCCATGGGGGACGCCGCTCTACTGACTGGTCGACCGCACATCATTCCGGTCGCCGCGATATGGATAGTGCGCCGCGACGCCGCAGCACCGACCCGCAGATCCGACGTCGCCGCGAAGACCATAAATCCGGAAAATCAGCCTTTGGTGCACTCATCACAACTGTGATTGCCGTGCTGTTTCTGGGATACGTCTTCAATGTGTCAGGTTTTGCCACCGCCGCTGATCATTTCTTTTCAAACCTGAACACCTCCGCGCAAAGCGAGAACGATGACGTCGTCAAAATCATGGAGTTGGTTTACCCTGCGATCGGACTCATCGTAGCGGCCCTGATTTTGTTTAGCATTCTGCGGTTTCTGTATCGAAGCATTCGCGGCGCCAAGAAGACCCGCAAGCTGGCAGGTCGCGAAGTCATCACGCTGGAACAGTTCCGCAAGATCACGGAGGCCCGAGGCATTCGCCCAAGGATTTCAACACAGGCGTACCAGCTCCTTCTGCCCTACTACGCCAGCAGCATGCGTGCCCGGCTGGATGATCACCTGATTGATGATCTGCATATGACGCCAGAGCAGGTGCAGGACATATACGGCAATCTTCTGCGCAATACGGATCGCAAGGAATCTCCGGGGGCACAACCCAGCATTCTCTCGGTGATGGATCTGCTGAATGCAGTGCAGTCGGCAAAACGCCATTCACTTATGGATTCCGTGATGCGGCCCGTTGTACGCATTTCAGGGATTCGTAGAGCACAGGCTGCTGCCAAGGACAACGACAAGGACTTTACGGCATCCCAGTAAGCCGGTGTGCAAGTGGCCCGAGGTCTGATACGTTCAGAAGAGGTTCTACCTCTGCGCCCACATGGATACGACCCAACCAAGTTCTTCCCTGCCGCGCAGGCTCCCCCGAAAACCCAAAGCAGAACCTTACCCCGCGGAAAGTTTCGCGGAGGACACGACGCTTGCTCCAAATGTTTCTTACTTCGCGGAAGATATCGAGACACCTGCTCCGCTCCAACCAGACGTAAGCGTCACACCGCTTTCTCCAAAACTAATCAAGCAGCAAGATCTGCCGCCGAGCGCAGAGATTGTGCAGCCCACGCCGATTGTGGACCGTACACCGCGGGAGCAAGCCCCGCCCGAAACTTCCCCCGTTCCAGCATTAGAAAGTCGGCCGAATCGTCCCTCGAACGACGACCCCAAACCCGGCTATGCACGTTTGTCTGGCGCTTCGCGATCACGACCATCCAGACGTTCAGGTGTCTCTGCTGCACGCCCCGCGGTCGGTGTTCCCGCAGTCCGAGAAACCCGCAGCCGTGAAGTGCCAGCAGCACAAGAGGCCACACCTCTTCGTGTTTCTGTAGAACATCCTGTTTCTGCTTCGATCCCACAAGTACGCCAAAGCGAAATACGGAGCGTAACGAGTCGGACATCGATTCACGCTCGCAACGACGATACGCTTTCCTCTGCATCCGTAAGCCGTGTCGCAAAGGGCACAAGCCGTCGCAGCACACGCAAGCGGAAGATTCCCGCAGGCATTGCTCTTACCGTGCTTTCGTGCATTCTGGTGGCGTATTCCTTTGCCGTCGGCAGCATTGAAAACGAAGTGGATCGCCTCATCGTGAATTCGGAGAGCATGCCCGCTTTCATTAAATCGATGCTGCCGTGGCTTCCCTTGCTCCCGCTCATCCTCCTGCTGGGAATTGTCTTGTGGATTCTTGCCGGAATGATCGGGCTTCGACGCACAAAGCACCGTGTAGAAACGTTGGCTGTCAGTAGCGAGCAGGATGCACAGAAACGCGAAGCCAAACGCCGCAAGGCTCCGTTGGAACGTTTTCGTGACGAGGCCGAAAAAGAAGGCATCGGAAAAGATGCCGCGTACCAGGCATGGCGACTACTTCAGATGTATGGTCCGGACAGCCACGTCCTGTCGATCTACGACGATCTGCACGTCACGCTCAGCATGACGCAGCAACAGATCCAGGACGTCTACCAGCAACTGGCTCCATCCTCGGAAAGAACAGCTTCTGCCCGTTCCGTGCTCGATCTGATGCGGATTGTAAACTCTCCTCAACGAAAGACGACGCAACGCCAGAAGGTCACGCATTAGCGTTCGCGTAGTGTCGATAAGAGGAACATTTCCTGCAAATGAGAAACGCCGCAAGCAATGCTTGCGGCGTTTCTTATTTCACTCTTACCGGCGGCGCTTCGGTTTCTGTCCGCTGGTTGCTTTCTGGGGCGCGTATTGTTGCCGTTGCGGCCCGCGGCTCGTTGGGAACTGCGGCTGTTCCGGCTGACGCGGCTGCTCTTCCACTTCGCTTCCACCGCTCATACGCATGGGCGGTGGAGTCTGCGGAAGCTGCGGAGGAGGAGGCGCTACCGGCTGTGCCGCCATGCTCCGAAGCGCCTCAAGCTGCTCCAGCGACTCAATCGGAATACCATCCGGGCCAACGATCTGCATGCGATAGAGGTTGCGCAGCGTGTCTTCCTGGAAGCGCTGCATCATGGCCTCAAACATCTCGAACGACTCCTTCTTGTAAGCCACCAGCGGATCCTGCTGCGCGTAACCACGCAGGCCGATGCCTTCCTTCAGATGGTCCATCGCAAGCAGGTGATCCTTCCACAGGCCATCCAGCGTGCTGAGCATGATCACGCGCTCGTGGTAACGCAGCGTCTCCGGCCCAAGGATCTGTTCCTTCACCTCAAAGCGCTGCTTCAGTCCCTCAAACAGAGTGTCGCCAAGCTCGTGACGGTTCAACGCCGCAAAATCCACCTGCGGGAAGTCGGTGCCAAAGATGTCGACCAGCTTTGCCTTCATCTCAGTCACATTCCACTGATCCGCATGAACGTTGGCGGGAGCCGTTTCATCCAGAATGTTCGACAGCGCGGTGACGGTGTAATCCTCAAGGATAAGATCCTTCTGGTCCACGCCTTCAAGCAGGTTGTGACGCAGGCCATACACTGCTTCACGCTGCTTGTTCATTACGTCGTCGTATTCCAGAACGTGTTTACGCGATTCGAAGTTCTGCGTTTCCACGGCCTTCTGCGCAGCAGCAATACGGTTGGTGATCATGCCGCTTTCAATGGGCACGCCCTCTTCCATACCAAGGCGCTGCAGCAGCGTGCTGACCCACTCACGCGCGAAGATACGCATGAGATCGTCTTCCAGCGACAGATAGAAGCGCGCTGCACCGGGATCGCCCTGACGACCTGCACGTCCACGAAGCTGGTTGTCTACGCGGCGGCTCTCATGGCGCTCAGTACCAATGATGAAGAGACCACCCGCCGCCAGAACGGCCTCGTGCTCGCGTTTGCAATCCGTAGCAAAGTGATCCAGCGCGCTATCCCACTCAGCCTGCGTGCACTCGTGCTCTTCGTTCTGGTAGTAGAAGCGGTACATGCCCGGCGCAGCGACGGGAGCAATCGTTCCCTCCACGGTAGCCAGCGACTTCGCAACACCGCTCTTCGCCAGTTCCTGGCGCGCCATGAACTCAGCGTTACCACCCAACAGAATGTCGGTACCACGGCCTGCCATGTTGGTAGCAATGGTGACCATGCCCAGACGTCCGGCCTGTGCAACGATCTCTGCTTCGCGCTCATGGAACTTCGCGTTCAGAACAACGTGCCGCACTCCCTTGCGCTTCAGGATTTCGCTCAGAACTTCCGACTTCTCAATCGAAGTCGTACCCACCAGCACCGGCTGCTTGTTCTCGTGCAGACGCTCAATCTCATCGGCAACAGCAAAGTACTTTTCCTTCGCCGTGCGATACACAATGTCTGGATACTCGATGCGCTGCATCACCCGGTTGGTCGGAATGACAGTGATTTCGAGCTTGTAGATGTTGTCGAATTCGGCGGCTTCCGTCTCGGCCGTACCGGTCATGCCGGACAGCTTCTTGTACATACGGAAGTAGTTCTGGAAGGTGATGGTGGCCAGCGTCTGGTCTTCCTTGCGGATGTTAACGCCTTCCTTCGCTTCCACTGCCTGGTGCAGACCATCGGACCAGCGGCGGCCCGGCATCAGGCGCCCCGTGAACTCGTCCACGATGATGATTTCGCCGTCCTTCACCACGTACTCTACGTCGCGCTTGTAGAGATTGTGGGCCTTGATGGCGGTCTCCACGTGGTGCTTCAGGTCCCAGTTCTCAGGATCAGCGATATTGCCGATGCCGAGCAGGCCTTCGATCTTTTCCCAGCCCTCATCCGTCACGGTGATGGAGCGCGCCTTCTCGTCCACCGTAAAGTCGCCGGTGTAAATCTTCTGTTCCAGCGTCTCCGTGAACTCACCCAGTTCAAGGTGAGGAATGATCACATTCACGCGCTCATACTTGTCCGTGGTCTGGTCGGTGGGGCCGCTGATGATGAGCGGCGTACGCGCTTCGTCGATCAGAATGGAGTCGACTTCGTCGACGATAGCCATATAGTGGCCGCGCTGCACCAGTTCGCTCAACTCGAACTTCATGTTGTCGCGCAGGTAGTCGAAGCCGAACTCATTATTCGTACCGTAGGTGATATCCGCGGCGTAAGCTGCGCGACGTTCGCGGTCGTCCAAGTCATGAACGATGACGCCAACGGTCATGCCGAGGAAGCCGTAAATCTTGCCCATCCACTCGGCGTCGCGCTTGGCCAGGTAATCGTTCACGGTAACGACGTGAACACCGCGGCCGGCAAGTGCGTTCAGATAGCAAGGCAGCGTGGCGACCAGCGTCTTACCTTCACCGGTACGCATTTCGGCAATCTTGCCCTGATGCAGCACTGTGCCACCAATCATCTGCACGTCGAAGTGACGCATGCCCACCACGCGGCGGCCTGCTTCACGAACCACTGCAAAGGCTTCCGGCAGAAGCTCATCCAGAACCACCTTCTCTGCAGCGATGCGTTCGTCGCGGTCGGCAATGTCAGCGGTGCGCGTGGCAATGCGTTCGCGGAACTCCACCGTCTTGGCGCGAAGCTGTTCGTCGGTCAGCGCCTGCAAAGCAGGTTCGAAGCTATTGATCTGGTCGAGGATGGGCTGCATGCGCTTCACAGCGCGTTCGTTGGAGGTGCCAAACAGTTTGGCGAGAGTCTTGTTAAACACAGGGGTCGTCCTTGCTGATACGGAAAATAGCGCGATCAAGAGGGCGCGGTGCAGCAGCAGCCGCGATAAAGAAGTGCACTCTTATCAGCAGCGCGCTACAGGCTGCTTCCCGTCACAGCGTGTACGTGCGCGGTCTGCGCCACGGCATCGTGCACCGGGCGCACGACGCGGTGTTCGGATGATACCGAAACCGTAAAGTCCAAGGGATCTGCGCTCGCCGGACCGGACGTAACAGGCTCAGTCTCTTCAATCGCCGCCTGCAGTAGCAGATTGCGCACAAAGACGCCGCCGGGGGTCCGGGTGGGTTCCACGCTGCTGGCACGCGCGTCAGACACTGCCAGGCTCGAAAGCAGCAGCAACAGACACGCGAGATGTACGGCGCGGGAACGCATGTGCTTCCTAGTTTAGACGAACGCCGGACTTGGCGCATCTGCCCGGCCCTGGAAGCTAATTCGCCCGTGGATGCGTCTCGTCGTACACCTGCTGCACCTGCCCCACGGTGAGCTGCGTGTACCTCTGCGTAGTGGAAAGACGTTCATGGCCAAGGAGTTCCTGAATCGCCCGCAGATCGGCTCCCTCCTCCAGCATGTGGGTACCGAAGGCGTGGCGTAATGTGTGCGGGTGAACGTCCGCCGGTAAACCGCGCTGGATCGCGATGGCCTTGACGATTCGTCCCACGGAACGCGTCGTTAAGCGTGCCGAACCACGTGCAGACTGATTGATGAGCAACGGGCCATCTGCGATAAGGGCTGCTTTCCCATTCCGCAGTTTTGCTTCCCTATGCGGCAGGTAGGCGCGTACAGCTTCCGCCGCAGCGTCGCCTAAGGGAACATAGCGCTCTTTGCGGCCTTTGCCTCGAACCAGGATTGCGTCATTCGACCAATGGATGTCGAGCAGATTGATGCCAACCAGCTCCGAGTTACGAATCCCGCAACCGTAGAGCAATTCCCAGATCACGCGGTCGCGCTCAGGCCAGCCGGTGTATTCCTTATCAGCCGACTTTGCGGATTTCTTGCCAGCCTTCTTCGCCGCGGGGGGCTTTGCGCTTACATTTTCAATGGCATCGAGAACGCGATTGACCTCTTCGGCGGACGGAACACGCGGCAGATGCTTGGGTAACTTCGGCGTGGCGACCAGAGTTGCGGGATTCTGTTCCACGATGCCTTCTTTGGCCATCCAACGAAACCATGATCGAACTGCCGCAAGCGCACGCGCTGCCGACGCCTTCGTCAATCCGCGGTCATACAAAACTGCCAGATACGCGCGCACATGTGTGTGCTCCACACTGCGGATGTCGCCCTCTTCACCAAGAGTTTCTACCAACCAGGCTGCAAAATTCTGTACCTCACGCGTATAAGCGCGGACAGTGTGTTCACTGGCTCCGCGTTCGCTCTCAAGGACAGTGACGTAACGACTGCTTAGGTCGGACAGGCTCATGACGCACGCGCCTCCGCACCGTGCCGGCGGGCGCGCGGATGGTGCAGGCGATGCACCTCTTTCAAACGCCCAAGTGCCAGATGTGTGTAGACCTGCGTGGTGCTGATGTCAGCGTGGCCTAACAACGTCTGCACGCTGCGTAGATCAGCGCCATGCTCCACCATATGTGTTGCACAACTGTGGCGAAGTTTATGCGGGCTGGCATGTGAGTTCGTCGACTTCACAATCGACCACACCACCTGCGTCGTCAGCGGCTTACCGCGTACCGACAGAAAAAGCGTGCGCTGCAGTCCTTTCCCTGCAAGCTTGGAACGCCCGCGCTGTAAATACTCTTCAAGGGCTCGGCACGCAGTCGCGCCAAGCGGCACAATCCGTTCCTTGTCACCCTTGCCGCGCACCTGCGCGCGTTGCTGATCCAGATGTAGGTCTTCCACGCGCAACGTAACAATCTCACCGGCGCGAAGACCTCCCGCGTACAGCAGTTCCATCAGGGCATGGTCACGTAGCGAAAGCGCATCGGCCTGAGGATGGTGCGCCGCCACACCGGTCATCTCCAACATGCGCGACACTTCATCTTCCGCCAGCGACTTCGGCAACACCTTCCATGTGCTGGGCGCTTCAATGTTGACCGTGGGGTCGTGGCTCATGCGCTTGTCCAGCAGCATCCACTTGTAGAAACCACGCAGGCAGCTCAACTTACGCGCAATGGAGCGATCCGTGCGGTCATGCGTACGCAGATGCTCCATCCACGCCGCCACGTCTTCGCGTTTGGCTGAGGCCAGAAGACTATCGCTCACTTCCAGATGCTCGCAAAACTGTTCCAGATCACGCAGATACGCCTCACAGGTCAGCGGGCGCAGGCCCTTTTCCACGCGCAGCATGGTCATGTATTCGCGCAGGAGCTGGGAGTTGCGGCTGCTTGTCGTGGACGGCTGCATCGCATCATTGATTATGGGTCTGCCGCAGCCGCAGGGCGAGAGGCCGGAACCTAACTCGTCATAACCACCGGGGCCACCTATGCATCACACTGAAATCATGAGCAGAACGGTCCGCGTGGGCGTGATTTCTGATACACACGGACTCCTACGCCCGGAAGTCCCTCCTCTGCTGGAGGGCGTGGACTACATACTGCACGCGGGCGATGTGGGCGATATCAATATTCTTCACCGCCTCGCTCTCATCGCACCCGTTACAGCGATCCGAGGGAATGTGGATACCTCCGGCCCATGCGCAGCACTTTCCGCCACAGACCTGATCGAAATCGGTGGTACATCCATTTACATGGTGCACTCCATCCACGACCTGGACATCAAGCCGGAAGCAGCCGGTGTTCGCGTCGTCGTAAGCGGCCATACGCACAAGCCCGCAGCAGAAGAACGTAATTGTGTGCTGTATCTGAACCCCGGCAGCATCGGCCCACGGCGTTTTCGCCTGCCTGTCTCGATGGCCATTCTTCACCTGAACGGCAATGACGCGCGCGTGGAGTTCGTCACGCTGGATAGTTAGTTCTCTTATCGATCGATGTGAATCGACCCCAGAATGTTTGCCAGCCGCGTATTCACATCACCAAGTTGCTGCGAATTTATCTCCACCGCACCGCTGGATTCTCCACAGAAGGTGTTCACCACCAGGTCAAAGCGCAGGCATGTGTTGCCCTTCAGTGTGGTGAAAACTTCATCGCGCGACTCCGTACACATAGCGCCGTGCTGGTCCTGCCCATGCTTGAACGTAATGCCAGCAATCGTCGCATCCGTCTTCGGTTTTAGCTTTCCTGTGG
This sequence comes from Terriglobus sp. ADX1, assembly GCF_036877645.1. Lineage (NCBI taxonomy): Bacteria > Pseudomonadati > Acidobacteriota > Terriglobia > Terriglobales > Acidobacteriaceae > Terriglobus > Terriglobus sp. ADX1. The sequence continues at coordinate 26,677 of NZ_JAEDXV010000015.1, read as the reverse complement.
TTGCCAGCGCCCCACAGCTTTGCGCGTTAGCATTCGGCACGACGGAGTAATAAAACAACGCACCCGAAAAGGTTGTTGGTGGATACGGGTTGTAGTTGATAGCCGAAACGCCACGCACCTGCATGCTTCTGCTCGCGCTGCGAACATCTTTCGCCAGATCAGACAAAACGCCATCCTTGCGTTCCGTATCCCATCCCGCCGGAACGTTATAGGAAACGTGGTACTTCGAATCGTGAAAGACCAGTGCCGCAGGCTGCGGGTTGGCAGGCTCGTCGGGCACGGTAAATCCCTTCAGATTCTGCGAACTATTCGGCTTTGCCTGCTGCGCGATAAGTGAAGACGAGAGAAGCAACAAAGCGACCGCGACTGCGATAGAAGAACGCATACGTGGATGAGTCTACCGGCTTCCAGCTACGAGCGTCGCAGCCGCGGATTGGCCAGCGTGTACAGCAGATCAGTGAGCAGGTTGGCTGCAAGATACGTCAGGCCAATCGTCAACGTGCAGCCCTGTACCAACGCATAGTCTCGATTAGAGATAGCGGAGAGCGTCAAACGCCCGATGCCTGGCCACGAGAAGATCGTTTCCGTCACAATCGCGCCCGCCAGCAGCGAGCCAAACTGCAACCCCACCACCGTCAACACCGGCACCAGTGCATTACGCAGCGCATGCTTGTAAACCACAGTGCGTTCCGGCAATCCCTTTGCACGAGCAGTGCGGATGTAGTCCTGCCCAAGCTCTTCCAGCATGGAGGTGCGCACCATGCGGGTGAGAATAGCGGCCAATGAAAGACCCAACGTAATCGATGGCAAAACAAGATGCAGCAGCGTACTCGGCCCAAGCAGTGGTCCTGTGCCAGCACCGGAAACCGGCAGCCATCCCAACGCGATGGAAAAGACAAGGATCAGAATTGGCCCCAGAGCAAAGTTGGGAAACGACAATCCCACCAGAGAAACGCCACCAAGAATGCGGTCAGTAGCTTTGCCGCGATGCAACGCTGATCCAACACCAGCGGGCACGGCAAGCAAAATCGCCAGCAGCAGCGACGTCAACGACATCAGCAGCGTGTACGGATAACGCGCCAGCACCAGCGCTGTCACGGAATCCTTCAGCCGAATGGAACGGCCAAGATCACCATGCAGAACGCCCTTCCAATACAGCAGATACTGCGTGTGCAGCGGCAGATCAAGCCCTAACTGGTGGCGAAAGGCTGACAGGTCCGTGGAACTCGCTCCCTCGCCCATCATCTGCGCGACGGGATCGCCTGGCACCAGATGAATCAGCAGGAAAACCAACGACACGATGATCCACAACACCGGCAGGGTGAGCAGCACTCGCTTCACTATGGGCCACAGCGATTTCATGCCTCGTTGCGCTCTTCCTGCACCGATGCAACAGCTTCCTGCAGTGCTTCCGGCGTGGTTTGCACGCGGATACGGCTGATACGACGACCATTCATTTCCAACACGCGAAACACATGACCACCGTAAGCCACTTCCTCGCCAGTTTTGGGCAGATGGCCAAGTTGCGCCAGCATAAAGCCCGCAAGCGTCTCAATGCCTGCCTCCCGCGGAAAGTGCCAATGCAGTTGCGTGGTCAAATCGCGCAGTGTCACCGTGCCATCCAACTCCACATTGCCGTGTTGATCCGGCGTGGGAAGATTACGCGCCGCAAGATCGAACTCGTCCTGCAGTTCTCCCACGACCTGTTCCAACACATCTTCCGCAGTAACCAGCCCAACTGTGGAACCAAACTCATCCACCACAATCGCTATCTGCCGCCGACGCTGCTGGAACTCCTGCAAAACCTCAACGGCAAGCTTCGTCTCAGGCACCACCATCACATCACGCACCACATTGCGCAGCGGCACAGAAGGAGCTTGCAAGGCAGCAGGAAGACGGTTGTCACGGCGATAGTGCATCAGTCGCGAAATATCTTTGGAGTACACCACGCCAATGATGTGCTCCGTCCCCAGCACGGGGTCGTATACCGGAACGCGCGAATGCTGCTCCTCAATGATGCGTGCGGACGCAAGCTCCACCGGCATATCCGCAGGTAATGCAAAAATGCGTCCGCGTGGCGTCATAATTTCACGCACGGTCACATGGTTCAGGTCGATGGCGTGATGAATCATCTGTTCCTGAAACTCAGGCAGCAGGCCGTTGCGACGAGTTGCCGTAGCCACCATCTTCAGTTCTTCCGGCGAATGCACTTCGCCACCTTCGCTGCGCAACGGCATACGGAACATGCGCAGCACCAACGCCGTGGAGCCTTTCAGAAGGCGCACTGCAGGCAGCGTAATCCGAATGAAAACGTCCATCGGGCCGGCCGTTGCCAGCGCAAGACGTTCGCTGCGTTGCAGCGCAATCGACTTCGGCACCTGCTCGCCCAACAGCACTTCCAGGTAGGTGATGATGGAAAACGCCAGCACAATCGCCACAATGTGGCTAATGGCGGTCTGGTGCAACGCGAACACCTTCCATTGCTGCAGGAAAGTCGCCTGTCCAAAAAGCTGTTCTAACACCTGCGCTACGGCGCTCTCACCCAGGTAGCCAAGCGCCAGCGAACACAGCGTCACACCAAGCTGATTTGCCGCCAGAAAATCGTCTATCTCCTGCTTCAGCCGTAGCGCCGTGGCGGCGCCGATGCGCCCAGTGCGCACCATGTGTTCCAGCCGCGTTTCGCGCACGGACACAATGGCAAACTCCGCCGCAACGAAAAACGCGTTCGCCAGGATCAAAATGGCGACGGTCATCAGGCGGAACAGAGCCGATTCGAGCATGAAGTCGAGTGTACTGGACGGAAAGTTAGGCGGACCGAATAGCCACACCCACGCGTTGCGTTAATCTACAATCACACGAAGATGATGACAGGATTACAAGTCGCAAACGGCACCACGCGTTTTCAACGCGTATGCGCTGTGCTGTGCCTGTTTCTCCTGCTCTTCTCCGTTGCACACACGGCCTTTGGCCACTCGGATGCCTTGAGGGCACCGCTGGCAGGTGCCAATGGGCCGTCTGGCAATCCCGTTCTGCATGCGCTGACAACGGATACGCCAGACACCTGCGCCCTTTGCGTGGCTATCACCACCATTGTGGTGTTGGCGGTACTGGCGATCGCCGCGCCGCGCCAGGCGCATCCGCGGCCCCCCGTACTGTTACAGCTTTCCGGAACCGTAACCGGATGGCACCCTTCCCTATTCTCGCGGCCTCCTCCAGCCCGTTAATTCGCGTTGCCCGGCAGCTTACCGTTGCCGCTTTGCTGCCCTGATGCAGCATTTACGCTGATTTGCTTTCAACATTTTGAGGAGTTCGCCATGCGCGTGGGTTCATTTGCCCTCATGCTCTCCCTTCCGGTCGCCATCGCTTCCGGTGTTCCTGCCGTTGCTCAATCCACTGCTGGTACGGTTACCGGCACCGTCACCGACGCCAGTGGCGCAGCCGTCCCAGGCGCAACTGTGCTCATCGCAAACCCGGTCAGCGGCCTCCGCCGTACCGTTACCAGCGATGCCGCGGGCCATTACGCATTCACGAATCTGCCCTTCAATCGCTATCACATGGAAGTCTCAGCACCGGGATTCTCCAGCTCCACTGGCGACGTGCAAGTCCGCACTGGCAACGCGACACAACTCGATCTGCAACTCAAGGTTGGGGCAGCGTCCCAGGAAATCACTGTTGAGTCAGACGATGTATTGAATACCTCCGCACAGCAGTCCACCACGATTGACCGCGACCTGTTTACGAAACTGCCGCTGGTCAGCACCTCGTCGCCACTGTCCAGCCTGGTCACGCTGAGCACGCCTGGCATCGCATCAGATTCGAACGGCCTCTTCCATCCGCTCGGCGAACATGCCGACACGACTTTCGCGATCGACGGTCAGCCCATTAGCGACCAGCAAAGCCGCGTCTTTGGCAATCAGCCATCGCCGAACATCATTCAGTCGGTCAATGTCATCAACGGCATTGCGCCCGCAGAATATGGCGATAAGACCAGCCTCGTGGTGGAAACGACGACGCGTTCTGGCCTGGGCCTGACAAAGCCTACGGGCACAGTGGGACTAAGCTACGGCACCTTCGGTTCGGTCACCCCATCACTCGCAGTTGGCTTTGGCGGCAAGACTCTTGGCGACTTTCTTTCCATCGATGGCTACCGCAGCGGTCGCTATCTGGATAGCCCGGAATATCGCCCCATACATGACGTTGGCAACAGCATCAACATCTTCAACCGCAGCGACTATCACCCCACAGACGTGGACGCGTTGCAGTTGAATCTGTCGTTCTCGCGTTCGTGGTTCCAGCAGCCAAACCAGTACGACCAGCCCAATCAGGATCAGCGCGCAAAGATCATCTCTTTCAACATTGCGCCGAGTTGGACACATACCTTCAACGCGAACAGCCTGATAACGGTTTCGCCTTACCTGCGGCAAGATAACTTCCACTACTACCCCAGCAACGACGTCTTCGACGACACGCCGGTCACGCTGTCGCAGTCGCGCCGGCTTCAGAACGCTGGCCTACGCGCTGATTACACATTGAGCAAAGGTATTCACACGTTGAAAGCTGGTGCCACCTGGTACCACACCTTCCTTACAGAAGGATTCGGCCTTGGAGTTACTGACGCTACGTTCAACGCACCGTGCCTTGATGACAACGGCGATCCGGTTACAGACCCGTCCATCACGAGCCCCTCGCAATGCGGTGTTGGTAATAACTACACGGCGAATGACAGCTATGCAGCGGGCCTTGCTCCGTACGATCTAACCCGCAACGGCTCCATCTACCGGTTCCACGGCCATACCGACATCAAGCAGGAAGCCGTCTATGTTTCCGACAACATCCTCTGGCACGACTGGAATGTTCAGTTGGGTCTGCGTGCGGATAACTACAACGGCATCAGCAGCCGCTCCAAAGTCGAGCCACGTATCAACGCTTCGTATCACGTCCATGCTTCTGGCACGGTTCTGCGTTTAGGCTGGGGCCAGTTCTTCCTTACGCCGTATAACGAGAACCTGATCGTCAGCAGCACCACCGGCGTCGGTGGCCTGCAGAGCACGGCAGGCGATCAGCTGAAGGACGTGGCGCTGAAGCCCGCTGCACGCAACCAGTACACCGCAGGATTCGAGCAGTCCTTTGGTCGCTACCTGGTTGTGAACGGTGAGTATTTCTGGAAGTACACAGACCGCGACTTCGACTTTGACGTGGTCCTGAATTCGCCGCTTGCCTTCCCTATTCAGTGGCAGAAATCAAAGATCGACGGCTTCGGTATCAAGGTCACCATGCCGGCATACCACGGCGTCTCCGCATATTCGGTGCTGGGACACACGCGTTCCCGCTTCTTTGGTCCTGAGGTTGGCGGCGTGCTCTCCAACGATCCCACCATCAACACCAGCAGCGTTTTCCGTATCGACCACGACCAGGCTTTCCAGCAATCCACCAACCTGCAGTACCAGTACAAACATGGCCCTTACTTTGGCCTGACCTGGCGCTATGAAAGCGGTCTGGTGGCTGGCGCGGTAACTGATCCAGAGACCGCTCTTGGCTTCACGCCGGATCAGCAGCAGCAGATTCAGCTCACCTGCGGTAATGTTCGTGCGACCCTGGCCAATCCCATCACGAGCTGCTCCCCTGGTCAGCTCTACTCGCCGCTGGTAAAGATTCCGGCTCCCGGTACGGAGAACGACGACAAGAACCCGCCGCGCATTGCTCCCCGTACCTTGTTCGATGGTCAGCTTGGCTGGGACAACGTCTTGCATAAGGACCGTCTCAAGACGAACCTCTCCATTACGGCCACCAATCTCACCAACAAAACAGCTCTGTACAACTTCCTGTCGACCTTCAGCGGAACGCATTATGTTTCGCCGCGAACGGTGACCGGACAAGTCTCCTTCAACTTCTAAAGCTCCTCTCAAACAAAAACGTCCGCGAATGATTCGCGGACGTTTTGTTTGCTTTGAACTTTTGCTTACGACAGCATTGTTTCTTCCGAAGAACGCAGCCGCACCATGCGTTCCACTGCATACGGCGCGCGATTCTGTGGCGAATAGAAATGCCGCACCTGAAGTTCGCCCAGCAGGCCAATTCCAATCAACTGCACGCCTGCCAGGATCAACACAGAAGCCACAATGAACCACGGCCCATGTTGATGCAGGATCTCGCCGCCGCGCACGATCTTCATCATCAGCAATCCCAGCGACATCATCATGCCTACCAGCACGCTGAGGGCGCCAAAGCTGCCGAAGAAGTGCAGCGGCCGTGTCATGTACTTCAACAGAAAACGGATTGTCAGCAGATCAAAAAACACGCGGAAGGTACGCGTAATGCCATAGTGGCTTTTCCCCGCGCCACGCGGTGGATTCGAAATAGGAATCTCGCAGATAGACGCGCCCCACCATGATGCCAATGCTGGAATGAAGCGGTGCATCTGTCCATACAGCGGAATGCTCTGGATTACTTCGCGGCGGTACGCCTTAAACGTCGTTCCAAAGTCATGGATGTTCACGCCGCTTAGTTTAGCCACCATCCAGTTCGCCACGCGCGATGGGATGCGACGCATCACGAAGTTATCTGCACGCTGCGCACGCCAACCGCTCACAACGTCGTATCCCTCTTCCAGCTTGGCCAGAAAGGTTGGGATCTCGCGTGGGTCATGTTGCAGGTCGCCGTCCATGGCCAGCACATAATCACCCTGAGCATTATCAAAACCGGCAGCCAGCGCAGATGTCTGGCCGAAGTTACGGCGAAGCTTGATTACCAGAACGCGGCTGTCCACGGCCGCAATCTCTTCCAGCAGCCGATACGTGCGATCACGCGATCCATCATCCACGAAGATGAATTCGAAACTATCTCCCACGTGCTCCATGACATCTTTCAACTGGTCATAAAGCGCGGTTACATTCTCTTCTTCATTGTGAAATGGAACGACGATGGAATACTTGAACACATCCCGATTTTACGCCCCGTACAAGGGGAATCTTCTCGGATTCCTCCACGCAGTTCTCCATCGACTTGTATCTCATTCACCCACAAGATGATGACAGATGGCGACGCAGCCCTATACGGAAGAGCCTGTCTTAGTAAGTGGCGACTCGAAAGAGACGGTCGCTGCTGACGAGTTCCATGACCCGCCAACGGCCCGACGGTGGTACCTTGGAAGCGATATGGGTAAGAAGCTTGTCGGCATCATCGTTATCGTTTTGATCGCTGCGGCAGCGTGGTACGCCTATCGCAGACATGCCAGCCAGGTAGGCGATGGCAGCATCCGGTTTGACGATACGAGCGCCCTGACAGACGAGTCGAAGTCCACGCCGTCAGAATCCTCCAGCATCGTCACAACGCCCTCTGACACCACCAAACGCAACATCGTGCAGCCCACTACGAATGTGCAGCCGCCGATGACAGGCAGTGTTACCAGCGCCGTTGCTCCCGCAGCCACAGCACCTGCGACGGACAGCATTTCTGCAAACCCCACCAATGGCATGGCATTCACTGGCAGCGGAAAATATCAGGTATATCGCCAAGGCAATCTGACCTGGCGGGTTGATACGGAAACAGGTCGCACCTGCATCCTGTTCGCCACCATGGAAGAGTGGCGCAAGCCGATCGTCTACCAACACGGCTGCAATAACACCTAGGGATATATCAGCGGGCTTTAGCTTGCTGCGCATCAATCAAAGGGCATGGCGAAAGCCATGCCCTTTAAAAGTTATCCCGCGAAGTGACTTAGCGAATGGGATGAATCGCGTTGTTATAGATGAACTGCGCACCGATAATCAGCAGCCAAACCCATAGCGCGAAACGCAGCGGGCGCTTGGGGATAAATTTCGCAGACCACGTTCCCACAAACACGCCAAAGATGCCACCAATCACTAGTTCTTTTAACAGTGCCGCATCATGCGCTCCGTTGAACATGTGCGCTCCACTACCCACCAGCGACAGTACAAAGCCGAACAGAATATCCGTACCCACAACCTGAGCAGGCGCAAGGCTCGTCAGCGATAGTAGAGCCGCAGTGCCCAGTGCGCCTGCACCAGCAGACGAAAATCCAACTTCCGCACCCACAGGAAACATCAGCAGCGGCATGCAGAAGCGGCAATCACGCGGCTTTTCGCGCTGTGAGATGGGACGGAAGGAAAAGATGATCTGATAGATCGCCGTCAGTACCAGCACCGCTCCCAGCAGACCATTCATGATGTGTTGCGAGCCCTTGCTCACCAGGTGCGCAAGGAACAGCGAGCCCAGCAGCACGCCGGGCAATCCCCCCAGCAGCATCCATCCCAGCACACGCCAGTTCACCTGCTTGCGAACGATCTGCGTTGGCACCAGAAACAGCTTTACAACAGCCGAAAATACAAGGCCAGTGGTAACGGCAACCGCGGTTGGTACTCCAAGGAACAGGATGAGCAACGGCGTGGTGATGGTGCCTGCTCCCACGCCGGTCAGTGCGATAAACATCGCAATGACAAATCCAATCAGGTAATGCATCGTCTGCTTTCGTAAACAGACTGCGGAAGAATCACGCAGCCAGGAAAATCGTTCGTCTTCCTAAGGAATCAGTGCGCAGCATCCGGATTGGCCGTGTCCGTGGCCTGGATGTGGATGCCGCATTCCACCTTCTTTCCTCCCCAGCGGCCCGAGCGAGGATCGTTCGGGTCCGTGGGGAGGGTGGTACATGGCTGACATCCAATGGACGTATACCCCAGGTCATACAGGGGCAGCAGAGGAATATTGAAGTGCGCGCTAAGCTGCCACACATCGCGCGTGGTCCAGTCCGCAAAGGGACTAAGCTTGCGCACAATGATGTTCGGCTTCACAGCAAAATCATCAATCTCTTTCAATGCAGTACGGCTGCGCGCCTGTTCACGACGCAAGCCAGTAAGCCACACTTTGTAGTTCGCAACTGCATCAAACAGCGGCTCCACTTTGCGCAAACCGCAGCAGCGATTCGGCTCCGTCTGATAGAGCAAACCAAACTCTGACTCCTGCTCTGCAACTGTCTTCTTCGGCAGCAGATTCGTCAGGTTCAGGTTCCACTCACGCGCCATGCGGTCGCGATACTCGTAGGTCTCAGGGAAGTGATAGCCCGTTTCCAGGAACAGCACTGGGATGTTCGGACGCAGTTCCATCGCAAGATGCAACAGCAGCACATCTTCTGCCTGGAAAGAGCACGTCAGGCACGCTTCGCCTTCTCCGATGCCTTCCAACTCCGTGCGCAGCAACTCACGCACATGCGCAAGTTGTGCCAGCAACTCAGGGCGCAACTCTGGAAGATTGCCATCGCCTGTAACTACGGGCGCACCACCATGACGCTCTGTCTCGCGCTCAGCGCGAAGGATCTCTTTCTCATGCTCACGCGAAACGATGCCGGGATTCGTGGTGTCCATTACGCATCCTCCTTCAGCACGCCTGTCTGACGCAGCGCATCCAGTGCAAGGTCAAGTGCTTCGCGTGTGCCTTCCAAACGCAACGCATGTGCTGGCTTCAGGATCACGTCTGTCACATGGTGTGCGCCATGCGCTGACGAGGTCGATGCAGCGCCGCGAATCATGCCCGCAGCCACCGTCGCATTGCTCTGCGAATCGATCAGCACAAAGCTGCCAGTGTGACGATCGGCAGAGTAGCTGTCGAATGCGATCGGCTGCAGCGTCTCCACCACAACCGCACCAATACCGTTCAGATGGAGTGATGCGCTTTCGGTCTGCGATGCCGAAGCATCCGTCAGGTTGACGGCGCTCAACACTTCCGGAACACGCGCCGGAACGCTTCGGCTTCCCTGCTTCAACAGGTAGCGACGCGTGGTGTCCAGCGGTGTCTCATTCATCCATACCAGTGCTGCATTCAATCGCGAAGCAACATGCGGAAGCGCTGCGGAAGCAGCCAGCAGATCGCCGCGGCTGATGTCGATTTCGTCTTCCAATACCACCGTGACCGACAGTGGCGCAAATGCCTCTGCCAGATCGCCATCGAAGGTAACGATGCGGCTTACGCGGCTTCTCTTGCCCGAAGGCAGAGCGACCAGCTCATCGCCAACGCGAATCGTGCCCGAAGCAATCTGCCCCGCAAAGCCACGGAAATCAAGGTTCGGACGCACCACTCGCTGCACATGCATGCGGAAAGGCGCTTCAGTAATCACCTGCGACGACGGGATGGACTCCAGCAATCCAAGCAGCGGTTGGCCGCTATACCACGGCGTCTTCGCGCTGACGTGAACCACGTTGTCACCCTCAAGCGCGCTGACCGGCACAAAGTGCAACACGGTATCGTCGTGACCATCGATATCCAGGGCACGGAAGAAGTCGCGGAAATCCTGCGTGATCTGCGTGAAGACAGCCTCGCTGTAATCCACAAGGTCCATCTTGTTTACGGCAACGATCACATGCCGTACACCAAGCAGAGCGGTGATGTATGCATGGCGGCGTGACTGAACCAGCACGCCCTTACGCGCATCCACCAGCACTACGGCAACATCTGCCGTGCTGGCGCCTGTTGCCATGTTGCGCGTGTACTGTTCGTGGCCCGGCGTATCCGCAATGATGAATTTACGGCGGGGCGTAGAGAAGTAACGATAGGCAACGTCAATCGTGATGCCCTGTTCGCGTTCTGCGCGCAGACCATCCGTTAGCAGCGCAAGATCGAGAACGCCAGGAGCCGTGGTTCCTTTGCCTTCAATGGAACGTACCTGGTCGTCGTAAACCGATTGCGTGTCATACAGCAGACGCCCGATCAGCGTGGACTTTCCATCATCGACAGAACCTGCAGTGGAGAAACGCAGCAAATCCTTGCCACGTTCTTCTGCCAGGTAGTCTTCTACGTTGAAGTTCTCAGCAAATGACGGTGATACCACTACCGGCTCAGGCTCCGGTGTATGGCCTTTCAGTGGCGTATACACAGCCACGTTTTCATTCCAGACTTCTGGCTCACCAGCAGGTGCACCGTTGGCAGCCAATTCCACGAGGTTATTCTGAGCGCTCATTTTAGAAATACCCCTCGCGCTTCTTGATCTCCATGGAACCTTCCTGATCGTGGTCAATCACGCGATTTGCGCGTTCCGACGATTTAAAGCCGAGAATCTCTTCGATGATCTTAGGGATCGTGTCAGCCTCGCTGCGAATGGCACCAGTGCATGGGCTGCAACCCAGCGAACGCAGGCGGCACTTCACCATCTGCGGCTTCTCACCCGGTCGTGCAACGAAGTCCTGCTCAATGGGCAGCAGCGCATCGCCACGCACATACATGGGACGCTCTTTCGCGAAGTACAGGTCTACCACTGGAATGTTTTCTTCGTGGATGTACTGCCACACATCCATCTCTGTCCAGTTGCTGAGCGGGAACACGCGAATGCTTTCGCCCGGATGAATGCGCGAGTTGTACAGGTTCCAAAGCTCGGGCCGCTGGTTCTTCGGGTCCCACTGACCAGCCTTATCGCGGAACGAATAAATGCGTTCCTTGGCGCGAGACTTCTCTTCATCACGACGAGCACCGCCAAAAGCCGCCGTGAAGCCATAGTGGCTCAGGCCATCCAGCAATGCCTGCGTCTTCAACAGACCGCAGCAGCGTTTGGTATCCAACACGATGGGATTTGTTCCAGCAGCCAATGCAGGCTCATTGCGCCAAACCAGCAACTCTGCACCAATGCTCTTCGCCATGTTGTCGCGAAACTCAAGCATCTCGTGAAACTTGTAACCGGTATCGATGTGCAGTAAGGGGAAAGGGATGGGACCGGGATAGAACGCCTTCTGCGCCAACCGCAGCATGACCGACGAATCCTTACCGATGGAGTACAGCATGACCGGCTTTTCAAACTCTGCGGCTACTTCACGCAGGATGTGAATGCTTTCCGCCTCCAATAAGCGCAGATGACTAAGCCGCGGCGATTGCGGTGGTGCGGAAGCCTGTGGCGATACCAGTGAAGCTGTTCCCATTGAATTCCTGTGTGACAAGAAATATGCGCGGCGAAACCGTGCGATTCAGTGCTTTGAGTGTGGGGGTGATGCGTTCCAGCGAGAAGGGGAAATCTATCGCGCGCGACAACACACGGCCACGGGGCAGGCCGGACAACAGTTGCGGCATTGACAACAAGCGCGCATGCGTATCTATGAGATTAACAGAGAGTCCGAATCGATTCAAAAGCAATCGAGCCCCGCCGAAGCGATGGGCTCGATTGCACTTGCGTTAAATCAACAGGAACTACACCAGGGCGCGAACCTTCTTCGACGCGGATTCGACACCATCAATCGCCGCATCTGCGGCTGACGCGAGCCGTTCCTTCGCCTCCCCGTAGACATCGTTCAATGCGTCGGATGCCTTGGAATACACCTGATCCAGCTGCTTCACGCCCTTCTTGTAGGCGTGCGATGCTTCTTTGGACAGCCGCTCTGCCCTGTCCTTCACATAGTCTGTCGCATCTTCCAATGCATCTTCCGCATCGTCGTACGCGCGGCCAATCTTTTTACGCGTGGTCTTCCCGTCATGCGGCGCGTATACCAAGGCCACCACTGCGCCCACAGTAAGACCGGTGATGAAGGCTGCCCAGAAACTCTTATTGTTCATGGTCGAAAGTGCCTCTCTTCCCTTTTTGTCTGCTGCACTGCACACATCCGATTGCAGCAAAATTCGTGAATATCCGTTCCTTTATCGTGTGATGAACAACCGATGGCACAGGTTGTTCTGGCAACGGATCATGAAAGCCCCGCAAGCTCGCGTGCACGCACAAAAATGCGCGTGAACATCGCCTTATCCAGCCTTCCGGTATTCGTGTTGCGAAGCGAAGGATGATAACTGGCAAGCAATGTAATGCCATTCGGCAGCTTGTGTTCCGCACCATGAGCAAAGCCATACTCGCGACGTGACGTGATGACTCCCTGCGCGATCAGAAAGTTCAGATAGCCATCAAACGCAATCCGTCCAAGAGCCACAACGACGCGTAATTTACGCAACGTCTGAATCTCTGTTGCCAGAAATGGCGCACAATTGCGAATCTCCTGCGGCGTCGGCTTGTCTCCTGGTGGCGCGCAACGGCAGATCGAACAGATTCTGCATCCGCGGAGCTTCAAACCGTCGTTCCGCGATGTTGCATCTGGCTGAGTGGCGAATCCCGTCTCATACAGCACGGGATACATGAAATAACCCGCGCCATCGCCGGTAAACGGGCGTCCCGTGCGATTCGCTCCATGCGCTCCCGGCGCAAGTCCCACAATCAGAACGCGCGCATTCGCGTCACCAAACCCAGGCACCGGGCGCGCCCAGTAATCCCAGTCCATGTAAGCGCGTCGTTTCGTTTCGCCTAACGCGGTGCAGTATTCCCGCAAACGAGGGCAGCGTGCGCAGGAAACAATCTGTTCATTCAAAACGGTGAAATCGGCGGCAGCGGAACGGCTGGAACGTACGGGCTTCTGGAGCTTGGATGGCATGGCAGACCACATGATGGTAGCGTGATTGGTGACACGCCCGCGTCCGGAGCCTTCAAGAAACGCGGCGCATCCCCAGAGCAAAGGAATACTGTGAGCAGTTCCTACGGCGGCGAACGAAAGCGCAAAAAGCGATTTAGCCTGGCCAGTTCCGGCCTTTTGACAGCTCTAATCCTTGCGGTTGTACTCGGTGTCCTCGGCATTGTCTGGGTAGCGCATCTGCATGGAAGACTTCACAAACTCAGCACCGTTGAAGTCCCCCCGGATAACGCAGTGTTACCCCGTCCCGGCGGACAGGACGTCATAGAAGTCCACCGCATCTCACCCGCTTCCGGAGTCACACCACAGTTCGTTGGTCTTACGGTAATGCCCGGTGTAGGCATGGGGATTCTGCAGCTGTCACTGGATCTTCCGGGGCGCGATCCGCAGGATCTGCTTGTGGGAACCCCCATTACTTCCATGGGGCCGATGTTGCAGCCCAACACGGGAGCGCCCAAAGCATCGTTGAAATACTCACCTATTTCCTTGAAGGTCTTCCCCGTGACGGGTGCCTCCGAGGGGCAGGAAATTCTGGGTACTCAGCCAGCCCAGGACGCCCGCAATGACATGACACCTGGCGGCGCCGGTGCCAGTGGCGATTTCGCGGCCGCTCCGGCGCCAGGCCCGGACGGGATTGCGCCACCTCCGTCCGGTGTTCAGACGAAAGTGTCGGCAACCATCTCGGACCGCGGCTACGACCTTTCGATCACAGCAAAAAATGCCTCTGGCGAAGCAAAGTCGATGGTGCTTTCCTGGACAGCGCAGTTTGCCATTCCTGCAAAGGGGCTGAGCAGCCTGCACATTACCCCGCCGGAAACTGCTGAAATTGCAGACAAAGCCTCGGAAATTTCACTCGCTACGCCGAATTTCCATCGGACGTGGCAAGGCCTGAAGTACTCCTATTTGAGCGCTGGCCCTGAGCTGCGGCTCCACAACCTGGCGGACGCGTACACCTTACGGTTGATGGCGCTTACGCCCAGCATTCGGAATTTCCGGGTGGATGTCCCTCAGGATGGGAATGCGGTTTCCGTAACCTTTAGCACTGAGGGGCCAGACGGAGCCAGGACGGTCGTAGGACCGGGCGAAACCCTACAGTGGCACCTGAGAATTCAGGTGGCGCCGAACAATTCTTACTCCCCAACAAGCAATTAAACGCAACCGCGTTTGACCCTCTTCGTCACTGTCCGTACCATGATGGATGACGGCAAATCCGCACGCGGCCACACCGCCGCAGCACGCCGCAGAGACTCATCCAGAAGGCACCGATTTTGACTCCGAACGAGACAGTAGAAGCAGTGGCCGAGACCACCCCCGTGGAGACGGCAGAACAGCACACGCATGACCACGATCACGCCGGTCACAACCACACCCATGGCCCCGCGCTGAACCCCGAGCTGACCAAGGAAATCAGCGTCGAAGTTCCGGCCAACGATGTGGACAAGGCCTTCGGCAAAGTGGTGAAGCGTTACCAGAAGCTCGCCCGCATCCCCGGCTTCCGTCCGGGCAAAGTGCCTGAGGCGACCATCCGCAACCGCTTTGCCCGTGAGCTCCGCCAGGAAGTCATGGACATGCTGGTGCAGGATCGTTTCCGCACCGAGATGGAGTCCAAGGGTCTGAGTCCCGTTTCTCAGCCGCAGATCGTTGAGCTGAACCTGAACGAAGGCCAGCCGCTGCGCTTCCGTGCACAGTTTGAAGTCATGCCCGGCTTCGCTATCAGCGGATACGAGACGGTGACTGTCAGCAAGTCCTCTCCTGAGCTGACTGAGCAGGAATTCGATATCGAGCTGGATCGCGTTCTCGACGCACACGCCACCATCGAGCCGGTGGAAGAGGATCGTGAACTGGTCGATGGTGACTGGGCCGAGATCAGCTTCAAGGGCGTTCGCCGCAAGCCTGAAGGCGACACCACCGTGCAGGAAGCCGACGAGATCGACGGCGAAGACGTTCTGGTGGAGATCGGCGGCAAGAACACCCTGCCCGCTTTCAGCGATGCCCTGCGCGGCAAGAAGGTCGGCGCGGAGTTTGAGCTGGAAGTGAACTACCCCAGCGACTTCGGCGATGTTCGCCTGGCTGGCCTCACGATCGACTACAGCGTCACGCTGAAGTCCATCAAGCGCAAGGTCTACCCTGAGAAGAACGACGAATTCGCGAAGCAGCTTGGCGATTACGAGACCTGGGATGCCTTCCTGACCGGCCTTCGTGAGAACGCAACGGCAGGCAAGAAGCAGAATGCGGAGAACGAAGACAAGGGCAAGCTGGTTGACGCCCTGGTTGAGAAGTTCACCTTCCCCGTTCCCGAAGCGTTCATCCAGCAGCAGATCGACGTTCGCCTGGATCGCGGCCTGCGCGCACTTGCCCAGCAGGGCATGACGCGTGAGCAGATGCAGCAGCTGGACTTCAACAGCCTGCGCGCTGCACAGCGTGATGAAGCCATCAAGGAAGTGAAGGCATCGCTCATCCTGGACAAGATCGCAGAAGCGACCAATGTGCAGGTGAAGGAAGACGACGTGGAGCGCGAGCTGATGATCCTCAGCTTCCAGACGCGTCAGCCGCAGGACGTTCTTCGTCAGCAGATGACGCAGGATGGTTCGCTGCAGCGTATGCGTGAGCAGATGCGTCGCGAAGCCACTGCGACCGCTCTGTACGAAAAGCTGGCTTAACCTGATTTAAAAGAAAACGGCTTTAGCAACTGCGGGAAGATTCCCTCAGCGGCTAAAGCCGTTATTCTATGGACACGCATTTTGGCACGCAGCGAAATGCGGCGAAGCGTGAGTCGATGTGACTCGCGAAGCATCAAGAGCAACAACGGAAACGAGGAGATAATGGGTCTGATTCCAATGGTGCTCGAGCAGACGAGCCGGGGCGAACGCTCCTATGACATTTACAGCCGTCTGCTGCGCGACAACATCATCTTTCTGGGAACTCCGATCGATGACAACGTTGCAAACCTGATCATTGCGCAGTTGCTCTTCCTGTCCGGTGAAGATCCGGAAAAGGACATCCAGCTTTACATCAACTCTCCGGGTGGATCGGTCAGCGCAGGCATGGCCATCTACGACACCATGCAGTACATCAAGAACGATGTTTCCACGCTGTGCATCGGCCAGGCCGCCAGCATGGGCGCCTTTCTGCTGATGGCTGGTAAGAAGGGTAAGCGTTTCGCTCTGCCGAACTCGCGCATCCTCATCCATCAGCCGCTGATCATGGGTCACGGCATTCAGGGTCAGGCCACTGAGATCGACATTCACGCACGCGAGATTCTGCGTCTGCGCGAGCGCATGAACAAGATCATGGCGGAGCACACCGGCCAGAGCTTCGACCAGATCGAACGCGATACCGACCGTGACTTCACCATGGGCGCGGATCAGGCCAAGGACTACGGCTTGATCGACGACATCATCACGCGTCCGCGGTCGTAGTTTAGATCGCAGAAACGAAGAGGCCCGGCAATTGCCGGGCCTTCTTATTTGCTCAAAGGAATAAAGTCAGCAACATCATCCCTGCCCTGTTGCCGCAACCCTGCGGCTACGCCCTCGCGGTCAGCAAGTGGACGATTCTGACTCATTTTGCGCTTCCCCTGCAGCCGTGTAATCGCCATACGGAAACCAACAATGCCGCGCAACTGGCTGCGGATGAAATCCTCAGGTGCATCACTCACCTGCCACTCGCCACCGATCCTGCTTTCATGGTGTTGCGTCAGCCGCGTCACCAGATCCAGCAGACGCGCCTCGTCCTGAAAAAACTCCGGCGCACCGTAGGCATGAATGGTTTCGTAATTCCAGGTGGGCACCACCTTGCCCGTCTCCTGCTTGGTGGCATACCAACTTGGCGTAATGTAAGCGTCCACTCCAGAAAACAGTGCGAGAGCTTCTCCGACTACCGGAGCGCTTCCTTGCAGATTTGCCTTCGCCAGATGCCCGTAGAGCGTTCCAAACTCGCCCTCGTCGCCCACAAGAATCAATGGCAACGGCGTCGCAAGCAGCTCCGTCCCATTCCACGTCACCAGGTTCGCAAGACCGACTGCTTCCATGGCCTCATGGATTGCAGGCAGATCCCGCATCTCAAAATGGGGCGGTAAATACATGTATTCACTATACGAAGTGCGGTGGTTACGACTTCGAATGCGGTGTCCGAATACCCGTGTAATGTGCGCCCAACAGCTTCCAGGTACCGTTCTCTCGCTGCGCAATAAATGAACCGCGCATCTCCATGGAACGAGTACCACCGTCCGGCTGCGGCATCTGGTACGTGAACTTCACAATCTCAATCGCAGTATCGCCAAACATGCGCACGCTAATGTCGCTGGTGGACATGGGAGGCCAATCTGTCTTCTTTTCGGGCGCGTAGAAGCTCAAAAAGCGATCATGTTCATCCACTTCGCCTGCAGGCGATACTTCCACGTAACTTTCGCTAATCATGCGCGCCAGTGACGTCGCATCGTAGCTCTGCTCTGCCTTCAGGAAGTTATCGACAAGCTGCTTCACCACCGCATCGTCACCAACGCGCGGCACCGCGTGGGCGCTGGTTACGGCGGTCAACATCAGAACAGCAAGTAGTCCCTTGATTCGCTTCAATTTCTTCGACCTCTTATGCACCCGGACAGATACGTGAAATGACGTAGTTTGGTTCCGGGCACTTTTATTGGACGCCGGCTCCCATGCCGAGGATTCACTACGGTTTCTGGTGCCTAAGCTACCGGAAATGTGTGGATTTCTCGTTCGAAATGGCGTCAGGACAGGTAAATGAGGCCCCCGCGCGCTTTGTGGACGGGGTGTAAACTGAATTTCTGTCAGGTGCTATTTCCCCTGGCAAGGAGTTCTCGACTCGATGAAGACTTCCAAGGGTACTGACGACTCGCTACGGTGCTCGTTCTGCCACAAGTCGCAGGATGCAGTAGCGAAGCTGATCTCTTCCCCATCGGATTACCCGCGTGCGTACATCTGCGACGAGTGCGTTGCTGTTTGCAACTCCATTCTGGAAGATGACCGCGCGGAGACCACGCCTGGATCGGCCCCGGCCCATCTGCCGAAGCCGCATGAGGTGAAGGCATTTCTCGATGAGTACGTCATCGGCCAGGATCTCACCAAGAAGAAGCTCGCTGTAGCGGTCTACAACCACTACAAGCGCATCCAGATGAACCGCACACGCGGTAACGATGTCGAGCTTGCCAAGTCGAACATTCTCCTTGTTGGCCCTACCGGCAGCGGTAAAACCCTGCTGGCACAGACGCTGGCCAAGATGCTGGATGTTCCCTTTGCAATCGTCGACGCCACCACGCTGACTGAAGCTGGTTACGTGGGTGAGGACGTAGAGAACATCATCCTGAAGCTCCTGCAGGCTGCCGACGGCGATGTTACCCGCGCGCAGCAGGGCATCATCTACATCGACGAAATCGACAAGATTGGCCGCAAGGACGAGAACCCATCCATCACCCGTGACGTCAGCGGCGAAGGCGTGCAGCAGGCGCTGCTGAAGATGCTGGAAGGTACCGTTGCCAACGTTCCGCCGCAGGGTGGCCGTAAGCATCCACACCAGGAGTTCACCATCGTCGATACGACGAACATCCTGTTCATCTGCGGTGGCGCATTCGTCGGTCTGGAAAAGGTAATCGCACGCCGTATTGGCAAGAAGGCGCTTGGCTTCAAGACAACGGTCGAAGGCAAGGAAGCAGAAGTTACTCCGATCCGTCCGCAGCGCGATACAGAAATGCTACGCCAGGCAGAACCGCAGGATCTGCTGAAGTATGGCCTGATCCCTGAGTTTGTTGGCCGTCTGCCTGTACTGGGCATTCTGGACGAACTGGATGAAGCAGCGCTGATCGACATCCTGACCCGTCCGCGCAACGCCATTTTGAAGCAATACGCAAAGCTATTCGAGTTTGAAGGTGTCAAGGTCACCTGGACCCCGGAAGCCGCACAGGCCATTGCGCATGAGGCTCTGAACCGCAAGGTGGGCGCACGCGGTCTGCGCATGATTCTGGAAGAGCTGATGCTGGACCTGATGTACACCGTTCCCACGAACAAGAAGGTGAAGGAACTGGAGATTACGGCTGAAATGGTGAAGAACCGTACCGTCGCTCTGCCCCTCCCGCTTGAAAAAGCTGGCTGATTTCTAAAAACAGAACGCGGCGACCACATCGGTCGCCGCGTTCTGTTTTGTATGTGATTTCCTGCGCGAACTTGCACACCACAAAGGCAGTACAATCACCGGAAGCGTCCCATACACGCGCATCCTGCGCGGTGTTGCAACGTCTAATGAGGGAGACCCATGCCGAAACAGACTGAACAGCCCCACGGCGAAATACGTAAGCTCCCTATGATGCCCATCCGCGACATGGTCATCTTTCCCCACATGATGACCCCGTTTGTCGTAGGTCGCGAATCCAGCGTACGTGCGCTGGATGAAGCACTCACGGGCGACCGCAAAATCTTCCTCGCCACGCAGCACGACGCTAGCATCGACGAACCCACCTCTGACGACATCTACGAGACCGGCACCATCGGCAATATTGTGCAGTCCGTGAAGATGCCGGACGGCAATATCAAGGTCCTGGTGGAAGGCGTAGAACGCGCACGCACCATGGAACTGAACGACGAGGACGGTTTCTTCGTCGCGACGGTGCGCACCGGTAAGACAGAACTCGTTGTCACGCCGCAGATTGAGCAGTTGATGCAGCTTGTTCAACAGCGCTTTGAGCAACATCTGAAGCTGCAGCAGAGCCTCAATTACGAGACGATGGTGGCCAGCGTCCGCACGGATGATCCCACCAAGCTGGCAGACGTTATCGCAGCAAACCTGCAGCTCTCCATTGAAGAGAAGCAGGAACTGCTCGATCTCTTCGACCCCGCGCAGCGCCTCTCCAAGATCGCCGACGTACTCGACATCGCAATTGAAAAGCTCAACATGGATCGCACCGTGCAATCGCGCGTGAAGCGGCAGATGGAGCGCGCGCAGAAAGAGTACTACCTCAACGAGAAGATCAAGGCCATCCAGAAGGAACTGGGCCGCGGCGAAAAATCCGAGTGGGACGAGCTGAAAAAGAAGATTGAAGCCGCCGGCATGCCGAAGGAAGCCTTTGACAAGGCCATCCAGGAGTTGAAGAAGCTGGAAGCCATGCCACCCATGTCGGCAGAGTCCACTGTCAGCCGCAACTATCTGGACTGGCTGCTGGCCGTGCCGTGGAAGAAGAAGTCCAAGGACATCCGCAACATTGAACACGCGGAGACCATCCTGAACGAAGACCACTACGGTCTGCCGAAGATCAAGGACCGCATCCTTGAATTCCTCGCAGTACGACAGTTAGTGAAGAATCCTAAGGGCTCGATTCTGTGCTTCGTCGGACCTCCGGGCGTCGGTAAGACATCGCTCGGCATGAGCATTGCCAAGGCCACCGGACGCAAGTTCGTCCGCATGTCCCTTGGCGGCGTGCGCGATGAAGCCGAGATCCGCGGTCATCGTCGTACGTACATCGGTTCCCTGCCCGGCCAGATCATCCAGTCGATGAAGAAAGCTGGAACGAAGAATCCCGTCATCATGCTCGACGAGGTCGACAAGATGGCCAGCGACTTCCGTGGTGATCCGTCCGCGGCGCTGCTTGAAGTTCTTGATCCAGAGCAGAACGCCACATTCCAGGACCACTACCTCGACGTGGAATATGACCTGTCGCAGGTACTTTTTGTAGCCACCGCAAACGTGCTGCATACGATCCCCGGCCCGCTGCAGGACCGTATGGAGATTTTGCGTCTGCACGGCTACACAGAGGTCGAAAAGCTGGAGATTGCCAAGCACTACCTGGTGAAGAAGCAGATGGAAGCCACCGGCCTGACGGCGGACAACATCGAGTTCACGGAAGAGGGGCTGAAGGAGCTTATCCGCAGCTATACCCGCGAGGCTGGCGTCCGTAATCTGGAACGCGAGATTGGCAACGTCTGCCGCAAGGCGGTCCGTCGCGTGGTGAAGGAAGGCACAAAGCACAAGAAGGAATCCATCACTGCGGAGAATATCGCCGACTACCTCGGCCCACAGAAGTTCCGCGATTCGTTCATGCAGGAGAAGAGCGAAGTCGGTCTCGTCACCGGCCTGGCGTGGACAGAAGTAGGCGGCAGCATCCTACAGACCGAAGTACAGGTTCTGGATGGTAAGGGCAAGCTGACCACCACCGGCCAGCTTGGCGATGTGATGCAGGAGTCGGCTCAGGCTGCGCTAAGCTACGTACGTTCGCGTGCGCAGCACCTCGGCCTACCCAAGGACTTCTATCGCAACATCGACATCCACGTACACGTTCCGGAAGGCGCTATCCCCAAGGATGGCCCGTCCGCTGGCATCACGCTGGCCACGGCGCTCACCTCTGCGCTGACCATGATTCCTGTACGTCGCGACATCGCCATGACCGGCGAAGTCACGCTGCGCGGTAAGGTGTTGCCGATCGGTGGATTGAAAGAGAAGCTGCTGGCAGCCCATCGTGCGGGTATCCGTGAAGCCGTCATGCCAAAGGACAACGAAAAGGACTACGCCGAGCTGCCTCAACTCATCAAGGATGAGATGAAGCTGCACTTCGTCGCGGAAATGGACGACGTCCTGAAGCTTGCCCTGGAAGGCGCATTGCCCAAGCTGGAAGACGAGAAGCCGGAAGCACTCAATCCGAAGATGCCTCCACCAAACACGCTTCACCCTGCTACGGAAGCGCGGCAGTAATCAGGAACAGCAATCAGAAAGGGGCCGACGAATGTCGGCCCCTTTTCTATGTCTCTCGCCGCATCACTTCTTGCTGCTAAACAGGCCACCAATCAACGAAATCACCCACACAATGGCCAGGATATGAATCGCCAGACTCGCACCATGCGTGAAGATTTCGCCCAACAGCCAGATCAAAAACAGAACACCTGCAATCGCAAGAAACATAAGCCCCTTTCCTTACCCCGCATATCATTCACGGAGTTGACACCTGCAATAGAGGCAGAAGGAATCGTTGTGGTTGTCTGCCATGTTCACAAAATCAAATTGCATGCTGCCAGCAAACGCAAATCAAATCGCCACGCATCTAGTCTCCTGTCGCGCAACTTGCGCACACGATTTTGAAAGGAGACTTCCCCCATGTTGATTCTTCTCATCATTCTTCTTCTGCTCGCATTCGGCACCTCCCCCATCCTTCCCTATAGCCGTGGTTGGGGCTACTATCCTAGCGGCGGACTCGGTCTGCTGGCCATCATTGTTCTGATCGTCCTGCTGATGCACGGCGTCTAAGTCCGACGCAAGTTGCCCAAAAAGAAAACGGGAGCCCAATGGCTCCCGTTTCTGTCTGAAGAAAGAGATGCTACCTGCAGCCACCAGCGATGGAAGGGATGAACATAACTTCATCGCGATCCTGAAACTGGTACGTGTCACCGCCCAGGAAGCGGATGTCTTCATCGTTCACATACACGTTGATGAATTTACGCAGCGTGCCGTCTTCGTCCTTGATGTGCGCGCCCAGCTCCGGAAACTTCGCTCCCAGATCATCCACCAGCGCGGGCAGCGTGGCTGCCTCAGACTGCACCTGCTTGGTTCCTTCTGTATGCCGCGCAAAGGCGGCTGGAAGCATTACTCGAATTGCCAACTTAGTTTCCTCCTGCAAGCGCCAGTTCCGGCTCTGCAGCAGATGCAGCAACTCCGTCCAGCTCATTGATGTACTCTTCAAAGTCCGCAAGGCGCGGACGCACCGCACGGCCCAGCGTAAAGCGATCTGCAACGCAATCGGTCGTCTTCAGGCCGTTGCCCGTGATGCAGACGACAGTCAGTTCATCTGCCGCAATACGTCCCTGCGCAATCAGCTTCGCGGTTACAGCAGTCGTAACGCCACCTGCTGTCTCCGTAAAGATGCCTTCTGTCTCTGCAAGCTCCTGGATGCCGCTGACGACTTCGATGTCAGAAACATCCTCAGCCCATCCACCTGTCTCGCGAATCATGCGCGATGCAAATGGACCATCCGCAGGATTACCAATCGCCAACGAACGCGCAATCGTCGAAGGCTTCTGCGGTGTGATCGTCTCTGTGTTGTTCTTCACGGCCTGCGCAATAGGCGAGCATCCTGTTGCCTGTGCACCAAAGAAGCGGACATGCTTCTTCTCCACCAGGCCAAGGTAGACCAACTCATCAAACGCCTTCTTGATCTTGCGGATCAGCGATCCACCGGCCATCGGAACCACAACGTTATCCGGAAGCTTCCAACCCAGCTGCTCAGCGATTTCAAAGCCCACCGACTTCGAACCCTCTGCGTAGTAAGGACGCAGATTCACGTTTACAAAGCCCCAGTTGTACTGGTCGGCAATCAGGCTGCACAGACGATTTACGTGGTCATAGTTGCCGTCAATGCGCACCAGACGCGCACCGTAGATCAGCGTGTTCAGAATCTTTGCAGGCTCAAGATCAGCAGGAACCAGGATGCAAGCCTTCATGCCAAGCCGTGCCGACTGCGCTGCCACTGAGTTCGCCAGATTGCCCGTGGATGAACAGCCGACCACGTCAAAGCCAAACGCGCGTGCATTCGCCAAGGCAACGGCCACCACGCGATCCTTAAAGCTCAGCGTGGGAAAGCATACGGCATCGTTCTTCACATACAGGTTCTGTGAACCAAGGCGTTTACCCAGGTTCTTCGCGCGCACCAGCGGCGTGAATCCAACCGGCAGATCAGGCTCAAATCCCTCAGGAATGGGTAGCAGTGAACGATAACGCCACATGTTATCCGGGCCTGCTTCGACAATCTTCTTCGTGAACAGCGGCTTTGCAGCCTCAAGGTCGTAGCGCACTTCCAGCGGAGTAAACGACTCGTCGCAGATGCTCAGCGGCTGGTTGCCATAGCTCTTGCCCGATTCCTTCGAGTAAAGCTCATACGGTGTACACGCAGACGACATAGAACCCTCTTCCAAGTGTGGAAGAAAGACACTGCATGCGACGCTCTCTTTGGATTTGGCGCGTTCCATGGCGATGGACGACGCCGCGCGGAAGGAAGTCTGATTAGACGGTCATACTGCTGGTCCGACCAAGGTGCGGAGAAGCTGTATCCCGAATCTCATGTTCCCCGGTTCCCCAGGAGAGAGTTGACACCGGTACAGCTTCGTCCGGTTGTCGTGGCGTCGCAGGGCTCGTCCCTCAGCCACTCTTCATGAAATCCGAATCTGCGTGATGCCATTGCAGAAAAGGATGTTGCTTCTTTATATCAATGCGCCGGGCACTGTGCAACCAAGGACGTAGATCTATTTCCGCCTATTGATTCAAAAGGCTTGATACTGAAGCAGTTCCGTTCTTTACAGACGCGGAATCATCAGTTCGGCAACTCCAGTGAGGTTGGGAGTGAGCCGCCTACTTCTCAGAGTGAGACAGGATCGTGCGAACACCCGATACAAACCGTTGCGGATCAAACTCCGTGCGAAGGATTTCGTCCGGGCAATCGGTCATCACCGCAACACGCCAATTGCAAACGAATGCCACAATCTGCTCCGGCTGCCCTGTCTTGATTTCGGAGCACATTGCTTCGGCAGCCTTTATCTTCTGCTCTCCCTCGACATCGATTAGCACCAGATCGTACTGCTTGCTCCAGAACATGGAAAGACCTTCTGCGGTAGAAAGCGTGGAATCCACGTCAAAACCCGAAAGTCGAAGAATCTGGTCACGCAGGGGACGTAACGTCTCACGCGAGCAGATATGCAGAATATTTTTGGTCGGAGTTTCAGGAATCAGCGGCATATCGAAATAACATTGCCCCGCTCGCCTCCTTACGCGACGAGAAGATGCGTCCAGCGACGGTGCAGCTTCAGTGTACAAAGCCGCTGCCAGAAACGAAAGGCCCACATACGCGTCCCTTTGCACTCCGGTATCATCGAATCCTTACCATGTTTTCCAGCAGCAACCAGCATCCATTGCGTAAAGTCCTTCAGGAGCGCATCGCCATCATTGATGGCGCCATGGGCACTACCATCCGTACCTACGGGATGACGGAAGCCGACATGCGCGGTGAACGCTTTAAAGATGCCCCGAAAGACCTGCTGAATAACGGCGACCTCTTCTCACTCACGCAGCCGAAGATGATCTGCGACATCCATCGCCGCTTCCTGGTTGCAGGCGCAGACATTGTAGAAACGAATACGTTTTCCGCTACCGGCATCGCCCAGAGCGAATTCTTCGTGGACGATCCGCGCGAACACGGCGGCCGTAAGGATCCTGAGTTTTATCAACAGATCCTTGAAAATAAGTTCCTCAACGATCTCGCATGGGAGATCAACGAAGTCTCCGCGCTGCAGTGCCGTGAATGGGCTGACAATGTGGCCAGCGATACAGGCCGTCAGCGTTTCGTTGCAGGTGCCATCGGACCACTGACAGTCTCGCTTTCCAACTCTCCGGACGCCGACGATCCCGGCTTTCGCGTCGTCACCTTCGATCAGGTCCGCGAAGCGTACAAGCTGCAGACGCGAGCCCTGATTGCGGGCAAAGTTGACACTCTGCTCGTGGAAACGATCTTCGATTCACTCAATGCGAAGGCCGCACTCGTGGCCATCCGCGAAGTCTTTGACGAAGACAAAGTCGAACTCCCCGTAATGATCTCCGCAGCAGTAGGCCGCGGTGGCGAGACGATGATCTCCGCGCAGACCGTAGAAGCATTCTGGAATGCCGTAAGCCACGTAAACCCACTGTCCGTGGGTCTGAACTGCTCTATCGGCCCGGATCTGATGTTCCCGTTCCTCAGCGAACTCGCGGCTAAGGCACACACCGCCATCAGCGCTTATCCGAATGCTGGGCTGCCAAATCCCCTGTCGCCCACCGGCTTCGATCTGGAGCCGGAAGATATGGCGCGCTTTCTCGGAGACTTCGCAAAGAACGGCCTCATCAACATTGCAGGCGGATGCTGCGGCAACACACCGGAACACATCGCCGCCATTGCGAAAGCCCTCGACGGCAAGTACCCGCGTGAATACGCATTGGAACTGGCAGGCGCACAATGATCGAACAACGTCCCCTGCGCCTCTCTGGATCGCAACCATTCACGCAACAGCCTGGTGTTTTCATCATGCTCGGCGAACGCACCAACGTTGCCGGTTCGCCGAAGTTCGCGAAGCTGATCAAGGAAGGCAAGTACGAAGAAGGCGTAGCCATCGCACGCCAGCAGGTAGAGAACGGCGCCAACGTCATCGATATCTGCATGGACGAAGGCATGATCGACGGCGTCGCAGCCATGACTCGCTTCCTGCAACTCCTTGCCAGCGAGC
>NZ_JAEDXV010000159.1:0-253 GCF_036877645.1 Terriglobus sp. ADX1 | reverse complement strand
TTGTATTCCTCGATGGTCTTAGGCTGCTCGAAAGCGTTGCGACGCATGAGCGGGTAGGCGCGGTTGATTTCGAAGCCGCGGATGCCCTTCAGGTAGGCGTCGGCGATGATGACGGCGGCGTGGTCGCGACCATGGCGGAGGTGTAGCTGTTCCACATGGGGAAGATGGGAAGGAAGCCGCCCTCTTCGCCTTTGTAGATGAGCGAGCGCACCATGGCGGCGTCGCGGTCGGGGTCAATGATGGTGAGCAGCGG
>NZ_JAEDXV010000158.1:0-253 GCF_036877645.1 Terriglobus sp. ADX1 | reverse complement strand
CGTGCTGGTGTGGCCGATAACCTTGCCGTTTCCGATGCGCAGTCGCAGACCGAACAGGCGAACAACCAGTACATTAGCGCGCTGTATCAGCACAACATTGCAAAGCTTTCATTGGCGCGCGCCGTCGCTACGCCGGAACGAATTACAAACAAGCTCTTCAACTCGGAGGAAAGTGATCGTGGCAGATTCCGATCAGCAGCAACAGCAGCAGAACAAGGCAGCAGCACCCGATCCGTCTGAGACGGCACCGGCA
>NZ_JAEDXV010000157.1:0-253 GCF_036877645.1 Terriglobus sp. ADX1 | reverse complement strand
ATACCAGACATTGCCTGAAGCCTGCGGCGCAACAAACGCCAACTTCATATCCATAAAGGCGCGCGACAGCCCAAGAATGTCTCCCGCGTTACTGCCGCGGCCATGCAAAAGCACAACGGCTCCGGCGCCTCCTTTAGAGGCTCGCCTGCCGTATAAACCGGACTCAGATCATGAGGTCCTTGCATCGTTCCAATCTCCTTTCTGTGCAGGGATGACGGCCTTTACACCGTCACCGCCGTCTTCGACGACTGCT
>NZ_JAEDXV010000156.1:0-253 GCF_036877645.1 Terriglobus sp. ADX1 | reverse complement strand
GCCATCCATCAGGCGATGCGCGCCGGCACCACCGCGGAAGTGAAGCAGATATGGCTGACCGCGAGCGGTGGTCCTTTCCGCAACACGCCACTGAAAGACTTTGAACACATCACGCCTGCGCAGGCGTGAAGCATCCCACGTGGGTTATGGGACAGCGCATCACCATTGATAGCGCCACCATGCTCAACAAGGGACTTGAAATCATCGAAGCATGCCGCCTGTTTGATCTGCCGCCGAGCAAGGTGAAGGTCAC
>NZ_JAEDXV010000155.1:0-253 GCF_036877645.1 Terriglobus sp. ADX1 | reverse complement strand
TTGTGACGCACGATGCAAAGCGCACGCAACAATGGCAGGCTGCGCATGGCGGAAGATTGATTGGTTCTTCAGGTGGAAAGTACGTTCTGCTAAACCGCAGTTAGGTGAATTAGTCGAAATACAAACGCGGCTGCTTTCGCAGTCGCCCGTTTGTACATTGTTTAATTGTTGTCTTCGCTAAGAGGAGATGCTGGCTTCGCGTTCGTGGCCACTGATCATGTGGGCGATGCTGTAATCGCTCTTCTGGCCACGC
>NZ_JAEDXV010000154.1:0-253 GCF_036877645.1 Terriglobus sp. ADX1 | reverse complement strand
GGTGCCGCTGGCTTCGACGTGTTGGCAGCGGATCGCACGATGGGCGCAGGCGAAGACGTCGCCGAAGCAGGTGCAGCAGGACGCGATACGGCCGCTGACGAAGACGCAACGGAAGCCACCTGCTGAGCGCGGACGGTGCCACTCGCGCAGGCGAAGGCACAGGATATGTCTGACGTGCGGGCGCAGGCTGCCGATGCGAGGTCGCGGCCACACGCGACGAATGGCTGTTTCTGGAAGGAGCCGAGGGCCTGGG
>NZ_JAEDXV010000153.1:0-253 GCF_036877645.1 Terriglobus sp. ADX1 | reverse complement strand
GCAGTCATCGGCGCCGCGCCTTCGGTCGCAACCATCTCCGCGTCTATCGCGCGCTGGAACAGGCCGGTGCAGGCATCCGCCTCGCCGCCTGCGCTGACCCCAGCGAATCCGCGCGTGCGGCCGTCGCGCCGAATACGGCATCCCCGTCTTCGCCTCGGTCGACGATCTGCTCGCCGCAGGCCTTGGCATCGCCGCCGCCAGCGTCTGCACGCCCACTGTCCACCACGCCTCCGCCGCCATCGCGCTGCTTGAG
>NZ_JAEDXV010000152.1:0-253 GCF_036877645.1 Terriglobus sp. ADX1 | reverse complement strand
CCCCGGCCTTACAAAAGCAGCGTGCGAATGTTACGAGGTCGCTCGCAAGGGCATGGCTCTGCTGTATCGCGTCTGATTCCCGTTTCCAACACAAACCTATAAGGGTGTGTCGGATACAAGGCAGAGCGACGACCGCCTCACGCGTACATTCGCGTGCAGACCCGTCACTGTGACGTGTGCGTTTTCATGCCCTTTTCCCGGGGGCAAACGCTCGCGATTGCAGGACAGTAAGGAAGCTGCACGATGCCCCCGC
>NZ_JAEDXV010000151.1:0-253 GCF_036877645.1 Terriglobus sp. ADX1 | reverse complement strand
CGTTCGCCGCAGAAGCCAGGCGATACCATCGTCTTCAAGTCGAGACAGCCACTCTTGAAGCTCTGCAACACGCTCCGCACGACGTGCTAGCTGTAACTCAACCTCCTGATCCAATAACGCGCCGGCGTGGTGACTTTATGTTTATTCATAAAGTCACTGAATGCACCGTAGCCCTTCGTCGTATTGCAGATGATCGTCGTAGGCTTCCCGTCGCGTGGTCCGTAACGGAACTTTTCCAACGCCGCAACTACGC
>NZ_JAEDXV010000150.1:0-253 GCF_036877645.1 Terriglobus sp. ADX1 | reverse complement strand
GTGGCGATGGTGGCTGCGGTGTGCGGGTTGTTGCTGATGCGCTACCTTGGAGGTTGAGAGCTGCTTTGCATGATGCATTCTCTTGGCCTCCCGATGGCGTTGCAGAGGGCTGAGAGCAATGCAGGTCTTCAGCTACGCTTCGCTTCGTTCAGGATGAAGGCCTTCGGCCGTTTGAGCTTTGATGATTCCACGTCTCAGATGCGAGACGTGGGGCACCCACCTTAAACGAATGGCTAAGGCCAAGAGCTAAAGG
>NZ_JAEDXV010000014.1:0-128283 GCF_036877645.1 Terriglobus sp. ADX1 | reverse complement strand
GACCGTTGTTGGCCGCTGCGAATCCACAACCAGGTTCAACGGCCACGGCGGCAAGGCTATGGATGCTGACCTATACCATCGCACCCATCCGACAAGCGCTATCAGTGTCATTACCGCAACTACCGCCCAAGGAAACCAGGCCGGTTGACCTCGCTTTGTAACGCGTCGTTCAGACACAACCACAGAGGAGGCAGAAGGCATTGCCACATGAGCATCAGCCTCCCTCTTCGGAGACGGCACATGTCTCGGGTGGAATGCCAAGGCATACCCGCCCTTCGGAATCTCGATAATGGTGCTCTCATCCGCACCGGAGGCTTGGAAATACTCGTAGAGCCTCAGTCGCAACTGCCGAACATATACCCGAACCGAGCTATCCTCTGTCGGGCTGAAATCCGCGGTCTTTTCGAACACAGCTCGCCCTATAGCCTGTTCAGTCAGGCCTGCGCGATCACCCTGGAATGTACATGCCGCAAGGTATCGTAGCAGGCCGGGCAGTCGGCTGGACTTCTGGAGCGCTTCGCTGTTGGCGATGCGCTCCACCAGCAGCAGACGGTCGTCCGTGTGCGCGATAGAGCTTTCGCTCTGCGCAGCAACGTCCTTGTCTTCACGGATTGGGGGAGCTGTTGCCATACGGCGTCAGAGTACTTTCTGCTGCTAGCCAACGGTACCGAACCGGACATAGCAACCGCAAGCAACATACGGGTTTGTCACCTGGACTCCCCAAATCTAGGAGTCTGTAAGTCATTATATTTCAACGTTTCACATTGCCTTAACAATGTTTTCCGGGCTAATCACTTGGCAACTGTAAGTGACGATCACCACTGTATCGATGTTCCGAAAAACAGCCTGCCACCGAAACGAACGACTGCGGTCCAGAGTGGGCGTTGGAACAACAAAAGGAGCACCTCATATGTTTGCTACCCGGCATCTGGCCATTGCCGCCGTCCTTGCACTGCCCTGCACCGCGCTCGTAGCGCAGGACACCTCTGCCCGCCTCTCCGGCACCGTCAGCGACCCCTCTGGCGCAGTCATCCCCGGAGCCAAGCTCACTCTGACTAATCCTGCCACCAAGGCAGAGGTCGCACATGTAGTCAGTGACGACCATGGCGTCTACAACGCTCTCCAGCTACCTCCTGGAACGTACACCCTTGCAGTTGAGGCTCCCGGCTTCCAGCGCACAGAAACCCAAGTGCAGCTCTCCGTGGCGTCCCGTGTAGACCTGCCTATCACCCTGGCTCTGGGTAATGTCGGTGAGACCGTCATTGTCACTACCAAGGCGGAAGAGTTGAACCGCTCCGACGCCACGATTTCCACCCTCATCAGCCCAAGCGATGTTCAGAACCTTCCACTGCCGAATCGCGAGATCACTAATCTGATCGCGCTGGCACCAGGCGTGGTGCATGGCGGCAGCGCTACCAATGTCAACTCTGCTCAGCTGTCCATCAACGGTAGCCGTACGCTAAACTCCGAAACACTACTCGACGGCAACTCGGTCGTTGAAGGCGTAACCGGACAGATCAGTCGACTGCCCTCCCCCGATATGTTGGGCGAGTTCCGCATCATCACCTCTAACGCACCTGCGGAATACGGCCGTACCTCCGGCGGCGTCGTCACGATGATCACCCGTAGCGGCACCAGCAGGTTTCATGCTGGCGTGTATGAATTGTTTCGCAATGCCGTGTTGAATGCGAACACCTTCGGCAACAAGCTACAGACGCCAGTCCAGAAGCGTCCCGCAAACAACTACAACCAATTCGGCGTAGTGATCAGTGGTCCCGTGTGGATTCCGAAGATCTATAACGGCAGAGAAAAGACCTTTTTCTACCTGAACTATGACCAGACCCTCCAACGCGCCGCTGCCTCACAGACGCAGAGTGTGCCCACGGCGGCGTTCCGCTCAGGGGACTTCTCCGCCTCGCCTGTCATCATCTACGACCCTTTGACCAACATGCCGTTCGCTGGCAACAAAATTCCTGCGGCGCGTATCGATAAAACCGCTGCGGCCTACATGGCATTGTTGCCACTGCCCAACACTACTGGCACATTTGATAGCGTCAGTAACCGCTATACCAATAACTACACCTTCCAGAACTCACTGCCCTACACAGCGCCGCGCTACTCGCTGCGTCTGGACCACGCCGTGGCAGACAGCGTTCGTCTCTTCGGCAGCGTCAATCGCTGGATTGCAGCTACTCAGGCACAGCTTGCGTACAACAATCCCACTCTTGCCACCAGCTATGGTTGCAATTGCGATCAGGGCTGGCAGGCTGTCGTGGGCGGCACGGCGACCCTTAACCCCACCACAGTCGTTGACGTCCGCTTCGGCTTCAACCGTTGGGTAGAGGAACGTACTGCAGCTAGCTTTGGGACAGACCCCTCACAGACGGTTGCCATTCAGCGCTACTCATTTAAGGAAACGCCCAGCGTCAACATCTCCGGCTTCAGCACGATGGGCGCGGGTAACGGTTCCACCAGCCAGACGTATAGCAACACCTTTACGCCTTATGGCTCTATCACCAAGGTGATTGGACAGCACACCATCAAGATGGGCGCGCTGCTGCGCAAGAACCAGGTGAACGTCTTCAACACGGGCTCGGCCTTCCAGGGTTCGTACAGCTTTACTGGCGCCATCACGGACATCACTGGCTCCGGTGGCAAGGCGACCAACGGACTTGCGGACTTTCTACTGGGTGCGGTGAAAACTGCGAATTATGCCATTCCGCAGCCGCTACTCGGTCGCCGCAACTTCAACGTCGGCGTGTACATTCAGGACGACTTCCGCATAACACCCAAGCTCACGGCGAACATTGGCGTCCGCTACGACTATGAATCGCCCATGTACATCGCAACTGACCGTTACAGCCGATTTGACAACCACACAGGTGTGCTCCTGGTAGCGAACAAGAATGCATCGCGGACGCTCAACATCGATGCTGCGAAACTGAACTTCTCGCCACGCATCGGTCTATCTTTCGCTCCGAATAACAAGATGGTCATGCGCGCGGGCTTCGGCACATTTTACGGACAGATCATGTCTAACCTTGGTGGCCAGGTTTCATTCCCCGGCTATGACGTGCCCGTCTCGTTCAACAACCTTGGAACTCGCGTCGCGCAACCATTCACTCTTAACCAGGGCATGCCGCTTATCGGCGTGCAGGACTTGAATAACCCTAGCGTGGCGCTGGCTTCCGCATCTCCTTCCAACCCCTTTTCACCTGGCATTAGCTACCAGAGCATCAATCCGTTAAGCCTTAACCAACAGTGGAATGCCAGCGTCCAGCAGTCCATTGGCGCGGGCACCGTGGTTGAAATAGGTTACGTAGGCAGCCACGCGGTTCATCTGCCGCTGTATCTGAACGACAATCTGCCGGCCTTCAATCAGGCCACAGCAGTGGCATATGCAAACACAACGGTGGCCACGCAAAACGCTCGCCAGTTTTCGAGCCTGGGGACGCTGCCGGGCTCGTACAACGTTGGCTCGTCCAGCTATAACAGTCTCCAAGTCACAGCCCGTCGTCGCTTTGGCAGTGGCTTCTCCATGCAAAGTTCGTACACATGGTCGCACACCATTGACGACGGCTCAGGCATCTTCAACTTCTCGCAGGCGAATGGCCTGAACTCAGGCCAATATCCCTCTGATCCGAATATCCGTCGCACACAGGAACGCAGTAGCTCTGCTTTTGATGTGCGTAATAACTACACCCTGGCCATTTCCTACAAGACTCGTGGCCCATGGTTCACACGCAACATTGAGATCAGCCCCATCTTCACCGGTCGCACTGGCCTTCCGTTGACCATCACGCAGTCCAACGTATTCCCCGGCGTCAACAGCCAGCGTCCGAACGGCAACGACAAGATGCTGAAGGTTACTCCCTATCGCAACGGTGCAGGCCTACAGTACTTCAAGCCCACGAGTGCAGGTGACTTCCCGCTGACGCCCAGCGGTCCGGTCTTCGTTGGTACCGGTGCGGCACGTACGCAGGTGGTTGCAACAGGACTTGGCAACGTAGGCCGCTACAGTGTGCGGGCCCCGGGTGAAGTGAACCTAGATGTCTCCGCGCAGCGTAGCTTCCCCATCTACAAGGAAGTCGCATTTGTCTTCCGCGTGGATGCCTTCAACGTGCTGAACCACAACAGCCTTGGCAATCCTGGCACTTCGCTTGGTCTCACTACCGATGCCACCCATGCCTACTTCAATGCGCCGTCGTTCGGCCTCATCACCGGATCGGTATCGAATCGATTCTTGCAGATCGTCACCCGCATCAACTTCTAACCTCAGAGTGTATGGCTGGAAGATTCTTCCGGCCATACACTAACCTTCTCACGCGATTCCGGCGGCCTGCCGCCATGTGAGGTTGTCCGCAATGTACCGCACATTCAAACAGATCGTTATCTCCTCGTTGTTTTTCTGTAGCCTCATCGGCGCGCGGGCGCAGTCTCTTTTTCTTTCGCCCGCAGACATTGCAGCACGTAAGCAGCTTGCACAGCAGCAGCCGTGGGCCAAGGCGAGTCTTGACTTGCTGCTGAAAGAAGCCGACGACTTTCCCGCGTCCTACATGAAGCGTTTTGGCACACACGATGCTGCACCTCCTCCTGAAGGCGGAGCATGGCTGCACTGGTACGCCTGCCCGGAAAGCGGCAGGCCGCTGCAGTTTCGTCCCCCAGATCAAAACATCTGCCCGGATACCGGTAGGAATTTCACCGGCTATCCGTATGACCACGTCGTTTATGAGCTTCGGAATGACGCGTTGGGCGAGGCCGCAGTCGCATCAGCGCTTGCTTACCAGTTCACCCGGAAGCTCATTTATGCGAAGAACGCTGCAAACATCCTGAAGGACTACGCGCGCATATACCCCACTTACAAACTCCACGATATTAATAACAAGCCTGGTCCAAACGGTGCCATGGCGTATGCCCAAACGCTGGATGAATCTATCTGGCTCATCAAGATTGCGTGGACATATGACCTTATCCGCGATGCGAACGTTCTCACCGTGGGCGAAAAGCAAAGCATCGAGCACGATGTGCTTCGTGCATCGGCGGCAATCGTACTGAAGGCACACAAAGAACCCACGATGAATATCCAGTCATGGATCAATGCGGGTGCTGCCGCTGTGGGTTTCACGCTGAACGATCAGCCGCTCATTACTGAAGCCATTGATGGCCCGATTGGCTTCCGCTACCAAATGCAGCACTTTGTCCACGAAGGCTTTTGGGCAGAGGGTGCCTGGGGCTACCAGTTCTACGCAATGCGCGCTCTCACCATGACCGCGCAGATGGCTTCGCGCAAGGGCATGGACCTATGGAAGCAGGAACCAAATCTGATCGCGCTATTTCATTCACCGCTTGGCGTTTTGTTGCCGGACGGAAGTCTTCCCGCATTCAACGATAGTGGCTCGCCCAATCTTTACGGTGAGTCGTTTCTATACGAAGTGGCATACGCTGCAACGCATGATCCGGTACTTCTTACCGTCATTGAGCAGGGCCAGCGTGGTGATCGTGAGGCGTTCCTCTTTGGAACCCCTAAGCTTCCAAAGGCTGCCGCACCACCACTCGCAAGCTCTGTATTTCCTGAAGCTGGCTACGCAACCCTGCGTTCGTCCAGCAGCGACCTTACGGCCGTCATGAAGTTCGGTCCGCACGGTGGTGGACACGGCCACTATGACAAGTTGAACTTCGTGCTGTTTTCGCACGGCATTACATTGGCCGAGGATTCCGGCACACACTTATATGGCCTGCCCATTCATAAGGAGTGGGACGCCATGACGATTGCGCACAACACCATCTCTGTGGATGGCCAACGGCAGGCACAGACAACCGGAAAATTGCTTGACTGGCAAGTCGGTGACGATTGGACCGCAGTGCGCGCGGACGCCGGTGCCGCCTATGCCAACGCCAGCTTGCAACGCACCATGCTGCTTACACCTGACTATGTTCTCATCATTGATCGTTGCGAATCCAAGGACGGACAGCCGCACACTTTTGATTGGGCATATCACAACGTCGGCAAGCAAACCACAACTGACATAGTGAACATGAAGCCTTACACCTTCCCCGCCGCCAATGGCTACCAACATCTTCTCCACGCGGTGCAAGGCACCACTGAGGCGGATATTTCTCTGCACTTCGTAGCGGAACGCAAGCCATCCGTCTCCATTTCTGATTCAAACAGCCCACCTGCAACCTATGATTCTGCGCCGCGACAAATCTCCACGAAGACGGAACACTCTCAACTTGCACTGCAGATGCTGGGAGCACCCGCAACGGAATTTTTCACCGGTGAAGCTCCAAGCCGAGAGTTCCCAGCGCCCGTGCCGTTCGTCATTGTTCGCAGAACCGGAACCTCCGTCACGTTCGCAACGCTTTTGTCTACATCGAATGCTCTTCTATCCACTGGCCGTACGAAACCTCATCTCAATAAGACTAAGGACGGGAACTTTCAGGTTGAGACAACCGAAGGAGTTGACGTCTTCTCCACCATCAACGGTTTAAGGCTCCAGCACACATTCAAATAGATCGATAGCCCGAAAAGGTCTGTTAGATCCTCTACTACTGAGTAACCTGCGGCGAAGTAATCGCTAAAGGCGGTAGGGAAGACTGGCGTCCGAGACGCGGAAGATCTCGCGAATTCTGTAAGGAAGGTGAGTCCGCGGACAAATCCGAGACGAACAGCTGGCCGGTAGTACTCTCGTCTCGGACATTCTCATCCCGTGCGTCGGTGGAACGACGACACACGAGACCTCGTCGTCGGGAATCTTTGCAATAGGAGATATGCGCTCAGGCTCCGTAAAGAGGGTGGCTTCTGCGGTGGGCGAAGGGGCGGTCGTCGTCTCCGAAATCCATAAGGACTTAGCTGAATCGAACGCATGCGCGTTGGCCACCGCGCAGACTCCAAATGGGAAGACGATCTCTGATGTTTGGATTCGACCATGAATCGAGATCAGACTCCGGCGGTGGATGGATTACCTGCTTGGCGATCATTGGGGCCCAGGAGGACGTGGCGAAGCTGTATCTGCAAGAAATCATCACGGAATCGCCGAGCTTCTGAGACGCCGTTATCGTCAGGAAGGGATCATTTGTGAGATGCGACTCCACAGGATTAATCTGTCGAGGCGTAGAGTATGCCTCTTAGCCAGAATGCCACATTCACAAGTCCGATGAGTGCTGGCACTTCGATCAAGGGCCCAACGACACTGACAAAGGCCTCGCCTGAATTGAGGCCAAAGACGGCGACTGCCACCGCGATTGCCAGTTCGAAGTTGTTGCCCGCCGCTGTGAAAGACAGCGTGGCGGATTGTGCGTAGTCTGCGCCGAGCCGCTTGCCCATAAAGAAGCTGACGAGGAACATGATGAGGAAGTAGATCACCAGCGGGATCCCAATCTTCACTACGTCGAGGGGCAGGCGCATGATCAGGTCGCCCTTGAGCGAGAACATCACGAGGATGGTGAACAGCAATGCCACGAGCGTGAGCGGACTGATGCGCGGTACGAACAGGGTTCTGTACCACTCTTCGCCTTTGAGCCTGATCAGGAAGTACCGGGTCAGAAATCCGGCAGCGAACGGAACTCCCAGATAAAGGCCCACGCTCTTCGCGATCTCGGCAATTCCAATCGAAACAACACTTCCGGTCAGTCCGAACCACTTTGGCAGTACGGTCAGGAAGAGCCAGGCATAAAAGCTATAGAACACCACCTGAAAGACACTGTTAACGGCAACCAGACCGGCGACGTAGTCCGTGTCGCCCTCGGCTAACTCGTTCCACACGAGCACCATCGCGATGCAACGCGCAATGCCGATTAGAATCAGGCCTCTCATGTAGGCCGGTTCGCTGCGCAGACAGAGCACCGCCAGCAGGAACATCAGCAGGGGGCCGACGAGCCAGTTCTGAATGAGCGAGAGCCCCAGCACGCGCTTGTTACGAAAGACCTCACCGAGCTTTTCGTAGCGGACCTTTGCCAGAGGAGGAAACATCATGACGACGAGGCCAACGGCGATGGGGATGTTTGTTGTCCCACTCTGGAAGCGGTTCACAATGGAGGCAGAGGCCGGGAAGAAATGGCCGATACCGACGCCGATGGCCATTGAAAGGAAGATCCAAAGCGTCAGGAAGCGGTCAAGGAACGACAGTCGCTTCCGTGCGGCAGGAGCGCAGACCTGCCCTTGAGGAGTAGGAGCGGACGCCATTCAGCAAGTCTCACCGCAGAGTTCGGAGACAGAGGCCGGGACCGGTGCGCCACCGAGAGCGTATTTCGCAGGGGCACAGCAGGCTTTGGTCAGGCGCGTCAAGTCTGCCTGCATGGATTTCTCTTCTTTAAGCGAGGCGAGCGTCTCGCGAAGAATCTGCGTTGCGCCGGTGTGTGGCGGCATGACCATGCGATAGTGCATCCACTTGCCCTCGCGTCGGGCGGACACCATGCCCGCTTTGCGCAAGTACGCAAGATGGCGGGAAATCTTCGGCTGCGGCGCCTCCAGAATCTCCACAAAGTAGCAGACACAGACCTCCTGCTCTCCCATAAGGTTGAGCAGGCGCAAGCGGGTCTTATCTCCGAGCGCCTGGAAGAACTGTTCCATGTTGAATTCAGCCTTACGAGCCATATGCAATGTATACGCTTTGACGAATGTGATTGCAATAGATATATTCGCCAAAACGAATCTGAGGTGACGCATGACAGATGTTCAGAACGAAGTAAAGGCAAAATACGGTGCGGTGGCGGAGAGCACGCTATCAAGCAGCGATGCGGGAGTGAAGGCCGTGGCGGAAGCCTTTGGGTACAGCGCCGAAGAACTAACCTCCATCCCGGCAGAGGCCAACATGGGCCTTTCCTGCGGTAATCCAACGGCGACTGCAAACCTGCGCCAGAGTGAGGTGGTTGTGGACCTCGGCTCCGGGGGCGGACTGGATGTATTTCTCGCAGCCAAACAGATAGGACCAACCGGAAAAGCCATCGGCATCGATATGACCCCCACCATGATCGAGCGTGCCCGCGCAAATGCTGAAAAGGGTGGCTATACCAACGTCGAGTTCCATCTGGCGAGTATCGACAACATCCCGCTGCCAGATGCATCCGCGGATTGCGTTATCTCCAACTGTGTCCTAAACCTCGCCCCGGATAAACCCGCCGTCTTCCGTGAGATCGCACGCATTCTCAAGCCCGGTGGGCGCTTGGCTGTGAGCGATATCGCTCTCAAGGGCGAACTACCGGCGGCTATTGCCTCAAGCCTTGCTGCCTATGTCGGGTGCATCGCTGGAGCCATGCGAATCGACGCATACCGCGAAGAACTACTAAAAGCGGGCTTCGAGTATGTGGAGATCGTCGAAAGTGGTTTCGACCTGAATGCATACAAGAAGGTCGAGAATCACGCGGGGTGCTGCTCGCCTGCGATGGAAGCGTCCGGCGCTTTCGCCGTTGTCCAGGAATCATGTTGCACGCCAGAATCCACCGCCACACGTCTCCATCAAGACCTGGGTGCGCTGCTCGATACCTACGACGTCAATCAAGCCGCTGCGAGCGTTAAGGTGTACGCGCTTAAACCTCGCGGGTAATCAAAGGAAAAATCATGAAAACTGTAATCTTCGCCTGCGTTCATAATGCAGGTCGCTCACAGATGGCAGCTGCATTCTTTAACACCTTGGCCGATCCGTCACGAGCCCGCGCGGTATCGGCAGGCACGGAACCCGGCACGCGGATTCACCCGGAGGTTCTGGAAGTGATGCGTGAAGTCGGGATAGACCTCAGTGCGGCCCAACCTCAGAAACTCACTGAAGGGTTGGCGGCTCGTGCAGACTTGCTCATCACAATGGGCTGCGGCGAAAGGTGTCCCTATGTTCCCGGCCTACGGCGTGACGACTGGCCATTGCGCGATCCCAAAGGATTGCAGTTGGACGCGGTGCGAGAGATTCGCGACAAAGTGAAGAAGAGAGTGGAAGACCTTCTACGGTCTGAGGCGGGTTAGTCCTGGCAAACGTACTTCCCATCGTCTGATCGCGACTTTCGATATGCCGACTTTCCGGTACCAATCTTGTGCCAGAGCACATGGGCATTTTAATGGCCACGATCCCGTCAGGCGACTTTGGCCTCCCTACGACGGTAGTAGAGAGTCAGAGCGAGAATTACGAGCGGCATGATGATTTCGGTGTCTAAGAAGATGCCTGAGTTGTTGGAAGCGTGATCGTTATTGAGTGTCATCTGCCGAACGTGTCCAATGGCGTCGCCCAGCAGCCAGACGGCGTTTGCGATCGCTGTGGCCAACCAGAAGTTGTCGCGAAACTTCAAACACAAAATGCCTAACACACCGACGGTGAGGTCAGCCATGCCGACTTCATATTCGTAAGGGCTTGTCGACCATCCTATGGATGCCGATGTCTCAATAGGACGGAAAACGTGTGCATACGCAGTAAGCAACCCCATGAGGCCAACATAGAAGAAGAACAGATACAGCAGGTATGTTCCGGCAATCGCCGCTCCGCTGCTCCGGCGTTTGGGCGAGAATACAAGGTGAACAGATGCGCCCACAACCGCAATCAGGCTAAAGAAAACTTGAAACATGCAGCCTCCAGAGAACTCTCATTCGTAGGCAGTTCATTCACAATCTAGGCAACCGTCACCGCAGGGTAGGCTTCGATGTATTCCTCGCCATTGCAACCCTGGTAGGTCACGGTGTGTCCTTCCAAATCAACGTCGTAGCGCACGACACCCGCTCGCCACGACGCATCCAGAAACTCTGGAAACGTGCTATCGCCAGCCTGATCTATGCGAAGCGCTTTGATGAGAGCCTCTTCATCGAAAGCGGGTACATCGACAGGACCATTGACCAAAGGGGCGCCTTGTATGACGACAGGACCCTTCTGCGTCAAGAAGAGGCTTTGGCAGGACGGCAATGACCAGACGTTATGCGTCACTCCAGCTCTGCGCAGAACTTCTGCCAGATAGGGGAAGCCACCCACACGAGGACGGTTTGCTGCCGCAAATTTCATAGCTTCATTCAGGTTATCGATTGCTTTACTCAAAGCATTCTCCTCATTCGGTTGGGACATCATGGATGCGGTTATGATCTGTAAGTTTGGCAAGCAGTTCCCGTAGAGTGTTCTTTTCTTTCGCACTCAGACAGTCGAAATAGCCTGCATCGTTTCGGTCAGCAATCTCGGCAAGAATGGGGAGGTTGCGGCGTCCCGCTCGTGTGAGAGAAAGCAGGCGGAACCGACTGTCGTGCTCCTTTGCCTCCGTTTGGACCCAGCCCTTCGCATCTAGTTTGTCGACGATTTTAGAAACTGCACCACGAGTCAATCCCAAGCTATCGGCCAACTCGCCTGGAGCAGCCTGACCGCGTTCGTGAAGCTCACGCAGAAGCACCCATTCCGCAACCGAAGTCTGTTTCTCCTGGAGGGCGCGGGCGAACGTTCCTGAGACAGCGTTCGAGACGCGTCTGAGGCAATATCCAAGGTGCCCCTCTAATGGAGTTAACTGCTGGTTACCCACTCCGATAGTTTCCATGGAAACTAAGTGTAATGTCTATGGAAACCTAGTGTCAACAGGCGAAGATTTCATCGTTGGGAGTCTCTGAATCACATCGCTATCGCATCGCAGAAGAGCGACGTTCTTTTTCCACTGAATTGCGGGGTGGCAGAATATGTGCCTTTATTGAGGTTTCGTGTGGTACTCAATACGCGCTCCGAAGGTATCGCGATCATTCGAAGTTCTGTAAGGACGCGTTTCTTAAGAGCGCTCCATCGAGCCTTGTGTTGCGATCTTCTCTGTCATTTGCCATTCGTAGGTCAAGAAGACTAAATACGAGTTCACCATCCCAAGAGAACATCGGTTCGGGATGGCTTCAGTCTGGAAGCCCTGGAAGAATCTAAAGACTGAGCATTCGGGAGAAGATCTTCGCCGTGCTCAGAGGCGAACCGAACAAAGTGACGGCCCCTATCCATGATCGGATGGCCACCCATCCTTGAGCCCCAAGATTATGGCGAATACCTCGCACTTTCCGAGGGACCTCCGATCCATCTGCGACGGGATACTGCCTGCTTCTAGGCGGAAGGCGCGACTCGTGGAGGCGAGCCCATCACAAATCAGCGAGTAGACCTCTCCGACAGCCAATGACAGATGGTCTCAAGCAGCGTGTGGGCCTTGGACTCACAAAGAGAACGCGAATGGGAGAGTATTTCGCGGACCAAAATGATCACAGGATGGACCGTTGCAATGACCGCGCGAAATACCAGAGTTAGTCGTGGCACTTTCGGCAGGTACGATAGTGCACCATGAACGCGTCCCATTCCAAGATTTGCATGAATGCAGAATCAGAATCATTCCGAAAATCGCTCGGTTCCAAGAAATTGAAATCGGAGGGACGAGTGGACGCGAAAACCTGTAGAAGTTCGATGCCATGAGCGCAAGGCACCTTACTTCCGTGGGGAAACAAATACCTGATGTTTACCTCCGGTGAAGAGGTTCGCATGGTGCCTTGCATACGGAAGCCATTCTTTCATATCCGCTATTCGATCACTTCCGCGCTGCACGCCTGGGCATATCGAGTGTCCTTAATCCGGGAAAAATAAATTGCCGGGAAAAGCGTCCTTCTCAAACGAATCTGGCTGAGCAGTCCTGCTCACTTAAATAGGAATGTTTGCCTTACAGGCAGCTGTTCTCTCGTTGTTGCAGTCTCATGCAGGGTTCAGTTGCACGGATAGGCGTTCGAAACCCAGATGCCCTTGTACTTGCCAAACTTGGCGTACGCCTCTCACTTACGTCGGCCAAACCTAAATGGGCTCGCGTTCTACAAGCGTCACCCGATCCGGCGGAGATTGAGTGCATCTGGGCACAACAGACACAGGCTAGGTCTATGTTTTAACCTCGATCGTTGTAACCTCGATCAAAACGCTGCCTTCATGAATAAGAAGCACACTTCTTTTCGGAAACGCGCCAAAAGCCACGGCGAATCATGTAGTGACACCGGGAGACATTAAACCAATGCAGACTGAGCGTCATCGCACAAACAGAGTCGGCTGGCTACGTGCCGCCGTGCTTGGAGCTAACGATGGCCTATTGTCTACCGCAAGCCTGATATTGGGCGTAGCGAGCGCGCATGGTGCCCACGCCAGCATTCTCGTTGCGGGGCTCGCTGGGTTGGTTGCTGGCTCGATGTCAATGGCGGCCGGGGAATATGTTTCAGTGCATTCGCAGGCCGATACAGAGCGTGCGGATCTCGAACGCGAAAAAGCAGAACAGGCCGCAGATCCTATAGGGGAACGGCAGGAATTGGCCGATATTTATGTAGAACGAGGCCTCGACGCCACTCTGGCAATGGAGGTAGCCACGCAACTGATGGCCAGGGACGCCTTGGCAGCTCATGCTCGCGATGAGCTTGGCGTCACAGATGCCCTAAGCGCAAAGCCTGTTCAGGCGGCACTGACGTCTGCAGCCAGCTTCGCGATCGGAGCAGCTGTGCCTCTTGCAATATCCTGGCTATTGCCGGGATCTGTCCTTGTGTATGCGGTCGCGACCGTCTCCCTAGTTTGTCTTGCCATTCTGGGGGGGCTTGCAGCACAGGTTGGCGGTGCGCCAGTGCTCCCGGGGGCGGGCAGAGTTATGTTCTGGGGTGCACTCGCGATGGCAGTGACTGCTGGGGTAGGAGCGCTATTCGGAACGCAGGTCTAAAACCGGGATAGAAGCGGGCTCACACGACTACTCAGGATGAGCTGATCCGTAGACGGCCTGCTCAATGTCACTCGCGCGGCCTCTAAGCCGCAGCTAATCTTCTGGGCGACCATGAGATGTATCGTCGGCTTCGAATGGAATGAGCACATCGAAAACGCCCAGGGCTGCTGCTGCCAACGGTGCTGCGAGTGCTAGGCCGAGGGGGCTTGCGATGACGGCCAACCAGAGCTGGGCAGTCATCGTGAGAACTGGAGGCAGACGGACGATTTTCCGTTCCAGCAAAGGGGTGATGACATTGCCTTCCAGCAAATGGACCGCTAGAAATAGGAGCACGGTGAACAGCCCCTTCATCGGACTGATGGCAACGGCCAACAGAACGGCGGGGACAACCGACAATATCGGACCGATGTTCGGAATGAAGGTGAGTAGGGCGGCGATGACGCCGAGAATACCGGCAAGCGGCACACCCAGCATCCACAGGCCTATCGTCACAATCACTCCCACGGCGGTCATGGAGAGCATCTGCGAGAGAACCACCAGCCTAAGTTCCGCAATGCAGCGGCGGCGCAAGCGTTGAGCCTGGCTCTGAATGCCGACGGCGTCACCCTCTGAACATAAGCGAAGTAGATCTCCGGTTCAGCTGCCAGATAAAGGCCAAGAAAGCCGACGAGCACAAGCCCTGAGAGTTACCGTCGCTGTGCTCAGAACGATTCCCCCAATGCGCGTCAACGCGGACCTGACACTACTCGAAAGCTGGAGTAGTCGGACCACTGTGCAATCAACCAGCTTCCCAGCCATGGTCATTGACCCTTCCCGTGAGTTGATGTGCCGCTTGAGGCAGGTCGCTTTGCAGGTCCGCGAACTGAGCGATGATGCTGGGGCCACTGAGCCAGACAGTCAAACCAACCAATCCGCCTGCAACGCAAAGAATGACCAGCAAGGATATTCGCCGGCCAATTTTGGATCTTGTGCCTAGCCACTCGACGACCGCAGTCATGAGCGCTGCAACTACAATCGCCGCAAACAGAAGCATGAGTATCACTCTTCCGTGCCACGCAAGCAACAGTGCAACGATCGACCCCAGGCCGATAAACAAAAGGCTCGTCGGCGAGGAATTCTTGGGAGTTGCAAGCGAAGATAGGGGGAGGTCACGCACGCCACAAGAGTATAGGCCGATTGAAATCGAACAATAGTGCTCTCGGACACATCTTTAGCTTCAAGAGCGTTGTAGTCTCCCCGAACGAGCGTGTCCCATGAATGAGACCAGTGCAATCACGAAGTGGCTGGACAGTCCTGTCGCACATATCGCAACGGCCAGCTTTATCGCAGCTGGGATGATTGCGGCGCTGATCGCAAAGCTGCTCCTTCAAAATTCGCAAATCCTCAATCTCGTGCTGTTGGTAGCTATTGCCGGTGCCGGCATTCCGTTGCTTATCTCCTTGGTGCAACAGGTGTTCAAGGGGAACTTCAGCGTGGATCTCCTTGCGCTGCTCTCGATTGTTACGTCACTGGTAGTTGGGCAGTATTGGGTCGCGGCCATCGTTGTCCTGATGCTCTCCGGCGGTCAGGCATTGGAGGGCTTTGCGACGCGACGCGCCTCGTCTGTATTGAGCGCCCTGGCAAAGCGAATGCCTCTGACGGCACACAGAGCGAGTACTGCCGTAGAGGACGTAGCCATCAACGCGATTGCTGTCGGCGACGAACTCCTCATCTATCCCCATGAAGTCTGCCCCGTCGATGGGCTTGTGGTGAGCGGCCAAGGCAGTATGGATGAGTCGTATCTCACAGGCGAACCCTTCCTGATCGCAAAGGCGCCAGGGACGGATGTGCTTTCCGGCTCCATCAACGGGAATGTGGCACTGACGATCCGGGCGACGAAGATCGCCAACGACTCTCGTTACGCGAAGATTGTGGAAGTGCTGCATGCATCGGAGGAGAACCGGCCCCGGATACAGCGGCTCGGCGACCGGCTTGG
Organism: Terriglobus sp. ADX1; assembly: GCF_036877645.1. Taxonomy (NCBI): domain Bacteria; kingdom Pseudomonadati; phylum Acidobacteriota; class Terriglobia; order Terriglobales; family Acidobacteriaceae; genus Terriglobus; species Terriglobus sp. ADX1. The sequence goes on along the minus strand of NZ_JAEDXV010000014.1, from coordinate 112,652 downwards.
CTCTTGGTATACGCCGATTGCGATTGCGATCGCGTTGGCAAGCTGGTACTTCACTGGCCAGTCGGAGCGATTCCTCGCCGTACTGGTCATCGCAACGCCGTGCCCCTTGTTGATCTCGATACCGGTAGCAATCATCGGTGCCATTTCTGTAGGTGCCAAGTTAGGCATCATCATCAAGGACCCATCCATCCTGGAAAAGATGGCGACTTGTCACACCTTAATCGTCGACAAGACGGGCACGCTGACCTACGGCAAGCCGACCGTCACATCCATTGACTGCATCGGTGGAACGACACGGGAGACGGCGTTGCGGTATGTCGCAAGCCTGGAGCGCTACTCGAAACATCCCCTCGCGAGCGCCGTGCTCGCTGCCGCAGAGAGGGACAAGCTGGAACTGCTCCGTATCGAGAATGTATCCGAAGCGCCGGGTGCGGGTCTCACGGGGCTGGTTGCAGGACGACAGGTCACGGTGACGGGTCGCGGTAAGCTTTCTGCCGAAAACCTGTCCGCTATGCCTCCCGTTTCGCCGGGCCTGGAATGCGTCCTTCTTCTGGATAACAACCTCGCTGGCGTTCTCCACTTTCAGGACGAACCCCGCAGAGAGAGCAAGTCCTTTCTAAGTCATCTTGACTCGAAGCACTCGATCTCCAAAATCATCCTGCTCTCAGGCGACCGTGTCCCTGAAGTTACGCTCTTCGCAAAGCGCATGGGAATTACTAAGTCTTACGGTGGCAAGAGTCCGGAAGAGAAAGTTGCGCTGGTAGAAAACGAAACTCGGCAAGGGAGAACGCTCTACATCGGCGATGGGATCAACGATGCGCCAGCGATGATGGCAGCTACAGCGGGAATCGCATTGGGTGTGAACAGCGATATCACGTCAGAAGCAGCCGGTGCGGTCATCCTTCAATCCTCCTTGGTTGGTGTTGACGAGTTGCTGCACATTGGGCGCAGAATGCGGAGGATTGCGCTGCTTTCTGCCGTCGGGGGCATGGGACTGAGTGTTATCGGGATGGCTGCCGCATCGTTCGGTCTGATTACGCCGATTCAGGGAGCCATTGCTCAAGAGGTGATCGATCTTTTATCCATCCTCAACTCATTGCGCGTGATTTTGCCGACTGGCTCGCTTACCGACTTTGAAACACCTCCAGAGGGCGCACAAACTCTACCTGGAGCTGATCGATCCAAACCGTGACCGGGTGTTCGCACCAATCGCTCTTCTGTGGAGCGAAGCGTCCTGCGTCAGGTGCGATTTCGCTAGACCCGGTCCGTCAAAGCGTGCGTAATCCAACGACGCTAAACGCCTTTGGCTTCCACAACTATTTCAGCCTAATGGCGAGCGATTGGCGGACGTGTGCTGATTGGTGATCATGGAGGTGCTTGCGGAGCGGCGCTCTAGCCTTTTTGCAGTGCTTGAGGACGTTGTTTAACCGTGCTCCGCTCGTAGACATCGACGAGGCCATATTTCATGTCCTTCAGTCTCTGCGAACCGCTCCTACAGTATTCGCGATGCCCGGTTCTGGGTACCATTAGGCATAAAGCCTCGAGTTGATCCTAGCCCCAGCGGACCCAGGCTCTGTGACGTGCATCACCGCTAACTTCTAGAGAAACTCATAGCCTTCGGAGATGGAGTTCCCATGTCTGAGACCCATGTTCCGACCATCGTGGTTGCAACCGACTTCTCTGAGTCGTCACTCGTAGCAATGAGTTTCGCGTTGGCATTGTCGAAACTCTTGAAGCGGCGTCTGTTGCTGCTTCATATTTTCACTTACGTACCCAAACACCGTTATTCCATCCCGGTCGACTGGATGGATGGTTGAGCTAAAGGAACGCACAAAGGCTAGTCTGGCTCTCGCGAAGGCTCGCATCACGCGAGCATCTGGAAGCGCCGAAACGCTTATCGCAGACGCTCCAGGACAACCCGCTGGTGAAATTCTCAGGATCACTGCGAAGGTTCAAAACCCCATCCTCGTTCTTGGCACCCATTCTCGTTCAGGCCTTGAACGCTTCTTCATCGGTTCCACGGCAGAGGAAGTGTTGCGGCATGCACAGTATCCGGTGGTCACTGTAGGCCCGCACGTCACTCCGTTCTGGCATCGGAAGATCCGGCGCCTAATGCTCGCGACAGATCTCACCGAACGGTCGTTAGCGTCTTTGCCATTCCTCGTGTCTCTGTGGTCATCCGGTATGCGGTTGTTAGTGCTGCACGTGGCATCGCCCGATTCCGAAATTACACCATCATCCTGGACTGACTCCATTCGTGATCGCCTCGTGGTGGCCCTCGGCGAGAATGAAGTCCGGAAGCAAGTCGAATTCCGACTTCTCGTCGACGTTAAGTTGCCGTACGCGATTGCAGAAACGGCTTCTAAGGCGAAGGCAGACTTGCTGGCGATTGGAGTCCATCCTGCAAAGGCGCTGACTGCCTACACCAGCCCACGAACGGGATTTCAGATTGTGATGAGCGCTCCTTGCCCTGTGCTCTCGGTCTGCGAGTAGGCCAATTGATAGCTGGTGCTATCAAAATGGACTATGCTCTGCTGCAATGATCTTCGATGAGAGCTTGACCCGACACGCCGACCGCCCATCTCGTGAAGACTTCCATGATCGTAGGCGGCACGCTGGCAGCGAGCGTCTTCGTCGATCGAGATAGGTCGCCAATATTGCCCTGATCGTCGCTATCGCGACTGCAAGTCTTCCGTTGGCTGCTTCGCTCATTCTGCACATTCTCCGAGCCAATTTCGGCGCAGATATTCTTGCCCCGTGACGTTTCTTCCTGGATGGCGTGGCTGTGTCGGGACGAGGCAGCATGGATGAGTCCTATCTCACCGGTCAGCCTTTTCTGACTGCGAAAGCACCGGGCAACCACGGTCTTGTCGGGTTCGATCAACGGCGACTCCGCACTGACGATTCGAACAACCAAGAAAGCCAGTGACTTTCGCTATGACAAGAATCGTTGAAGTTCTCCATGCATCAGAGGAGAATCGTCTGGTTCCTGGTACACACCACGCGACGTTACGATCGCGCTTGCGAGTTGGCAATTCAGCGACCATTCGGAGCGCTTCCTGGCGGTTCTCGTCATCGGCACGTCGTATCCACACTTGGTATCGATACCGGTCGTGATCATCGATACGTTCTTGGTCGGAACCCGACGTGGAATTATCATTGGATCGCTCGATTCTGGAATCCATAGAATCGTGTCACGTGCTGTTTATCAGTAAAACCGGCACGCTGACCCACGGATGTCGAATCCTTACCCAGCTCGATGCTCTTCGTGAGTTTCCAGAAGACCGGGCTGGAGTTGCTGCAACCTGGAACCTTACTCGAAACATCCCTTGGCGGGGGCGGTGCATGCCGCTGCCTAGGGCAAAGGACTCCGGCGCGGCTACAGGCGGGTGACGCTCATCACAGATACGCGTGCGTCTTCGGCTTAGAGTCTAGGTGCAGGGGGAACCATATGCGCTATGAACTCGGATTACATCGATTCGTGCTGGGCATGTTGGTTACGTTGCTCGCCCTGTTTATCGCTGTGCTTCTCTATCTCGATTCCCACGTCGGCGCGGAACACTTTGAGGTAGTGCTCTCCCTCATCGTTCTGATCGTCGTCTCAACCACCTTTGGCTTCATGGGAATGGTGGAAAGCATTACGGTCTTTTACTTTGGGCTGAGACACAGTCGAGAGATCATCGTCTACCTCATACTCGGCGTGATTTCGATCGCCTCTGCACTGCACCTCGCGATTGCGCCGGACGAGTCACTGCAACGGGTCGCGCTCGTCGCGGCCCCGCAAGCATTCCTGTTCGGGCTTGCGGAGCTTCGGATAGCTAGACATCTGGAGCGGCATCCGCGGCAGCGCCGCGCCTTGGCAGTGTGCGGTATGCTCGAACTCGTTCTGGGCGTCGCCCTTGTTTGGGGGGCGACCCTGCCGAGCGCACGCGTCGCCGAGCTGTTGGGGGCGGCCGCCTGCATGACCTTCATGCAGTTATTGTCGATCTTCTTCTACCGAGAGGTTCCGAACACGGTGAATCTCCGGGCACGATGAGAGCGGACAGGATAGCCCCGTTCACGGTAGCTGATGCAGACAACGGCCGTACGGGCGCATTACTGATTGATTAGGTAGGTGGCCATTGCCCATGCGGTCCAAAGGTCCGTCGCGCTCTACAAGACGAGCGAACTCTATCCTCGCCCCTCAATAGAGGTCAAGGTCTGTTTTCACTTCAGGCAATGTTCTTACAATCCCTACAGATAGGAGCATTGCCCACGCTCACCATCTCCAAGCCGCTTTCAGCTTCACAAGTGCTGGCGTACGCACCTTGAGCGGGGAGTTTGCATCGGAGCAGCAGACCATTGGAGCCACTGACCGGCAAGGGACATAGCGAATTGCAAGGTCAAACGTGTTTTCTCCGGCATGACGCGGTCGTGTGTAGAGTTCAGGAGGAGCAACTATGGTTTCAATGGCTGAACTCCTCGACGAGATGCGTAATCTCAATCTAAACCGATAGCCACTGCCCGATGACGCACTGGTCTTCGTTGCTCGCAGCGAACTCCGCGGCAAGATTCTGGTCCTCTCCGTGGAACTGCAGGATCATATCCTGCCGGCCAAGCCCGAACGCGCGCTTTGGTTCCTGGGGTATGGCGGTGGCGTCATGGAAACAGACATCGAAACGGCCATCCTTATTGCGAAAAATAGTAGCGATCACGCCGAAGAAATCCTTTGAGTGAGTTAGAGGATTGGATGCGATTGATTGGGTTACCGTTACGCCAGGCAACGAGCATTCTCGTCGGATCACTTGGTCCGGTGCTTTAAGAAAAAGTGGTGCTGAGCCTGGGAGTGGGCGAGGACCCGCGAAGCATGCATATCTGCCGGAAACGCTTCGGATTCGACATTGCGCTATGGACATTTGGAACTGACGACGACTACCGGACAAAGCGCAAATCGAAGGATCGAAGTCAACGTCCGCCAAGGCGAGTGGTCAGCGACGACGCCGTGATTGCCGCCACCGACCACGATGAGACCGGCATGATTTCCTGTCGCGACCGAGAGAATCTCATCGGCCGGATCTCCATAGGTGATTCGATACTCCACGGCAGCGGCGTTCTGTTGCCCGTCCTCCTGCACGCTAAGCTTCATCTGTTCGCGCAGAAGATCTTCCTCCCACTCGCGCGTCCTACCCGCTGCAGTGGGTTTTTGGCGCATCGTATGCAGTACGATCAGCCTGCAACGCGCTTTCCGGGCTAATGCGGCTGCGACCTGACCAGCGCAGATTCCGGTGTCTGTTAGGTCTGTGGCGAAGAGCACCGTATGGAGACGCTCGTCTGGAACCTCGCATTCTGGCCCAACAATCATTACTGGACAGGGACTCTGGGTTGCGAGTGATTCCGATACGGATCCAAGAACCAGTTGTTCTAGTCCGTGGCGTCCATGAGATCCCACGAGGATCAGATCGGCCTTTACCTGCTCTGCTGTTCCGAGGATGTGATTGACAGGCGTCGCGAACGATACATGGATACGGCCCTCCACATCTCGGTCGTAACCCAGTTCATGCAATTCCTCGCGGAGGTGTTGGTGGAAGTCGCGCAAAACTTCCCCAAATAGATCTGGATTCAGTGTGTCGAGCGGACTGGCCACAGGGTGAGGTACTGTCGCTGCGACGACAACCTCAGATCGCAAGATCACTTGCGATGACGGTTGCAATTTCCATGGCCTTCCGCGCGGCTTCATCACACTCGTAACCCACCACGATGCGATGGAAAGGAATTTCATGGAAGGAACCTCGACTGGGATTCTCGGGCGAAGGGCGTTGCTGCAGGTGCTCTGGTCTCATGGAGATTACCTCGCTCATGAAAGTGTCGTGGCAACCGGCGAATATGAATGTGATTTCCATCACTTCGCCCAGACCGCACCTGATACTAACGAAAGAACCGACAGAGTGTAGAGAACTGCGGGAATGTTCATCCGCTTCGTTTCAGGCACGCGTCTTCTTAGACCCATCGAGTCGTTAGAGTTGGTCTTGTTATAACAGGCCAAAACAAAGAGCAAGACCGCCACTAGCAGAGCTGAAAATCACTCTCCTCCGGGATCGCGGAAGTCATAACAATGCAAGAGACGGGATGGCTTATATCAAGGCCGGACGTTAGATTGTCGGGCCGCAAGTTCGCGGAAGGACACAGCTCCCGCTCAAGGTGGCAGGCTGTTTGCGTTGGGCGAAGGGCCCTTCGTGGCGCACGCTGTGATAGGAATCACAGCGTTTAACCATCGCTGCTTTTATCTTGATGTTCCTTGGGGGAGCTAATGAGAATACTTCTGGCAGTGGACGGCTCGGAATGCAGCAAGGTTGCGATGAGGGAGTTGCTTGAGCGGCCTTGGCCCTCGAGGACTGAAGTCCTCATTGTCTCGGTATCGCATCCTCTCCCAGACATCAAGGATCCCCTCATGATTGCGCAGGCATGTCATATCGATTCGGAGAAATCGGAACATCTGCGTGCCAGCAAAGTGGCTACAGATTTTGCGAACGCAATCATCCGCACCTCCCCGTCTCTACGTGTAAAGACTCATGTGGTTCAAGGCTCGCCTAAAGAAGAAATCTTGAAACAGGCCGAACAATGGCGGGCTGATCTTGTGATGCTCGGCTCCCATGGGCATGGCCCAATCGGCAGATTTCTCTTAGGATCGCTTGCAACGGCGGTTGCTATACATGCGCCATGCTCGGTGGAGATTGTTCGTAAAGCGAATCGCGAATGATCTCTATGGGGATCTCTGCTTTACCGTAATCCTCTCTATGCGACAAACCTACTCTCGCACCAAAGTCAGATCTCGGCTCGTCGGAAACAGAGCCAGAACGACGAGGCGGCGGGATCTGTCGGAAAGAATATTACCCAAACATGACATCAAGACATTCAAGCAGGTTCTGTTATTTTTCTGGATTCTCCAGTCGCAACCGCTCCAGATTCGTCAGCTTCCATCGAACGGCCGGGAAATTTGGAACATTAAGTGTTCCCATTGGGGTTTGAGTGCGTGAAACGAAATCAGAAAGAGCCTAGAAGTTTCGTCTAAGCGGGAACGAATCTCAGAGATCGGTTGATCCACAGAGAGCAAGGGCTCTTAAAAGCTGCGTCCGTTGGTCCTCGATTCCGACTCTGCTTCGCCCGTCAGACAGCAGTGACGCGACCGAACCCTATGGACCGAGCAATCCTACGTCGCATCAGAGCATCCCCAGGAGAGAGCCTTCAGAACTGGGCGACACCGCTGGTCGCGGTTCTCGGCGACACTGCCGCCTCAACGTAGGAATCGGGTTGTGCAAAAACGAACTGGTCTTTCGAATGGCTCAACGTGTAGACCGGACAGGTGGCAGTGGCCAGCACCTTGAAAATTTCGTGTCCTGGCAGATGACTCGTAGCAATTGTCCTCCTTCGTACTCCAAGGACAATTGCACTTGCTTCGCTTCGCCTGGCAAATTCGACGATGTCGCGACCGATCCGAAATCCGGGCTCGATCGAGCAGACAGTGTCTCCAGACTTCGCGCCCGCATCGGCTGCCAGCCTACGCAGCGCTTCTGCCAGCACATCGGGAACGATGGTGTTCTTCAGCTTTAGAACCTTTGGCGGAAGAAAGTGAACACAATGAAGCGACACACACATCTGGCTGGACACTCTCAGCGCAAATCGGAGATCTTCTTCCGCACAAGGGTTGAAATCCGTGGCGAAGATAATGGGGCCGCTGAGTTGTGGATGGGATTTTGGCCCTAGCGTAAGCACTGGGCAGGAAGCGGAACGAAGGATCGCTTCAGCGGTTGAGCCTAGAAAGAAGCGCTCAATTCCTCGTTTCCCAGAGGTTCCCATCACGAGCAACTCGGGGGACACTTCTTCCACGAACGAAAGGACCGCATGGATTGCATCGCCAGTCAGCACGATGGGTGTCACCGAGAATCCGGGACCCTGGAGGCCTTCAGTCATCAGCTCCAACTGCTTCTTTCGTCTTTCAACTTCCGCAGTGAACATGGCTGCGCCGTCTTGCATGAGTCCACTGGGGTCTCCGTGTTCACACACGGTAAGAATCTGTAAGGGAGACCCGATCCGAAGACAAATGAGCTTCGCCTGTTGCAGCACTGCTTTCGATGATTTCGAAAGATCAATGCAGGCGATGATTGGGCCACACTTCTGAACCCCCTGTTCGGAACCGCCAACTGATTGCATCGCCATCTCCCGCCACGCGGAGAGCCGCGTTCTCTAAGAGCTTCTCTCCCTGTGGGGAAGACGGCGGTGATGCAACAGACATGCGGATGTGATGGAAGTCACTGGCGTTAGGTCGAACAGCATGCTGAAGAACCTGAGGCAAGCTATTTTCTGCCGTACCACTTCAATGAGGGTCACCAGTATTCTCGTACTCCTCCTCGGAAAGGCAACACCAGCGGACGTCAGGTGGGCGCCTTTCGGGGCATGTGGGCCATGTGAGGGGATATCCAAGCACGATCGGAGCTACAACCATTGTCGTCAACGGGATTTGCAAGGAGCGCTTCGTCTCTTCACGCTGGAACCACGGTATGGAAGTTCCTACCCAAGCCGATCCTAGACCGATGGAACGGGCAGCAAGCATGAGGTTCTCCGCAGCCAGACAGCAATCCTGGGTGGATTGCGCGGTCGTGTCCGCTGCAATCACCAGGATGAGAGCCGGAGCGTCGTAGAACACCTTGTAGTCAGGACTATTCAGCACCGCATGCATGGGCGAGGCGAAAGGCTCATCGATCGGCAAACCAAACAACCAATCCTTCACCTGTCTGCTGAGCTTGGCGATCTCTTCCGCATTCAAATACACATGGAAGCGCCAAGGCTGAAGGTTTCTAGCGCTTGGAGCTAAGATTGCGGCTTCAAGGACTGTCTGAATCTGATTTGGCAACACTGGGCGATTCAGGAAGGAGCGAACCGACCTCCGCTCTCGAATTGCGTCCAGACAGTCCATCCGTCACCTCTCGAGCAGAAGAGCCGCACTCTCCGCTCTTCATTACTTTCTTATGCAGCCTTTTCCGCCTCTTGTTTGGCTTGGTGTTGGAGTTTTGGCATGGTGACCGTCAGAACACCATCACTCACATGAAAAACCGTTTGGTCGGCATTCACTGCGGTTGGAAGAGGGACATCGGTCCGAATGCTTCGCATGGACCTTTGCGTGCTGAATGCTGGGCCTTCCTGGCTCTTCTGGTGTTGTTCTGTTTTCCCACAAATCTTCAAGGAGTGCTTTCCTACATGGACCTTCAAGTCCTCTTCGTTAAATCCTGGGACATCAGCCCGCAGTATCACTTCGTGATCGTTTTCTTCGATGCTCATTGCAACGGGATGTAGAAGCGCCTGCTCAGCCTTTAACCAGTCTTCAAGTTCCATGCCCGAGAATGCTCCACGACGCTGGAAGAGATGAAAGGCGAACTGTCGAATTTCATCGTCGATTCGCTTCATCTCCTGCATCAGGTCATCCGCCACATTCAATGCAGCGGCGTCCTTCTTGATGTGGTTCGTTGTGCTCAGCGCGGTTCCCATTGATTTTCTCCTGACCGGTTGGGTCAAGGCACAATCTAGACGCTGTTAAAAGAAACGACAGTGCACCCTGATACTGCCGTTTGTGAGCAGAATCACAACTCAGCTGGCAGCCAGTTGATGAAGCATCGCCGGATTGAGAATGGTGAACGATACGCCTTTCGTCGTAATGACATTATCTTTCCTGAGCCGGCTCAGGGTGCGTGTGATCGTCTCGCGTGTGGTCGAAGTCATAGAGGCGAGCTCTTCATGCGTAAGATTGATCACGAAACTTGAGGAACCGATGGCGGCGTGTTCTTCCGCCCAATCCAGAATCAGGCGGGAGAGTCGTCCCGCAGGCGTTTCTGGCAGAGCGATTCGACGAATCTCCTGAAACGCCGCTTTATAGTCCTGCGCGAGTGCTTGCGCCACGCCGATCGTGGCATCTCTGAATTCCGCCATGAATTGCTTCAGTGCTCTTGCATGGAGCACACGGACCATGCATGGCTCAAGGGCCTCGGCTGTTACTTCGTATTCCGTTTCACCTAATACCGCACTCATGCCAAGGACATCACTGTGATGCGCCACGCGAACGATCGCGGACCGCCCTTCACTGGACGAAGCACTTACCTTCACCTTCCCCGAACACACGAGAAAGATCGCCGCCCCGCGCTCTCCCTCGCGAAACAAAATGCTTCCCCTCGGGTATTCGAGCGTAACCGATTGATTGTCAAGAAAGTCTCTCGCACCTGCACCGAGGTTGCAGAATGCATATTTGCCCGCATGGGGACATTTCACGCATTTGTTCATAACGCTCTCCTGAAGGTACGAACATGAAGAGAGCAGTCCGAGCACCAATCGTTTCGGCCATGTGATATCAATCACTTGTGTCTGTGACTCAATCTGTGGTCCACAGATGTTGCGGGGAAGCACCCACCCAATTGGGCCTTTTCGCGCAGGTGCCCGAGGCCACATCAACAAGGTGACGTGCATGAAGGAACTGCTCAGAGTGGTGATCATCGACGACAATCCAAGCAGTCTGGAACTGCTGGCTGCTGCGTTGGAAGATCGTGGCTTAAGTCTCCATACGGCAGACGATCCCCACAAAGGCCTAGCTCTGATCCGCGAACTTAAGCCGCAGCTTGTTATTACCGATCTGGTCATGCCAGGAATGACTGGAATGGAAGTTCTCGATCAGATTATGAGTTTCGCCCCAACGACTGAAGTTGTCCTCATGACGGCCCACTACACCACTGAGACTGCCGTTGAAGCGATCCAGAAAGGAGCGGCAGACTATTGGCAGAAGCCCGTGAAGATTGCTAGATTGCGGGAGCGGGTGGCCCAACTGCTGGAAGTCGCCCAAAAGCGCGCACGTGCCGTTTTGTCAGCTTCCGCTATCTCCGACTTCCAATTTGAAGGAATGCAGGCCAGAAGTGCCTCGATGTGGAAGCTGTTTGAGTTGATCGACAAGGTTGCTCCACATTTCCGTTCTGTGCTGATTCATGGTCCCACTGGATCGGGGAAGGATCTGGTGGCTCGTGCTCTTCATCAGAGGAGCCGGGCAAAAGGCCCGTTCGTTGTCGTGAACTGTTCAGCAATTGTTGAGACTCTGTTCGAGAGCGAACTATTCGGCCACACACGCGGAGCATTTACCGGAGCAGATAGAGACAAGATAGGTCTCTTCGCTGCTGCGAATGGAGGAACTCTTTTTCTTGACGAAATTGGCGACATGCCGCTGGCCTCACAGGCAAAGCTCCTTCGGGCCATTCAGAATCAAGAGGTCTACCGCATCGGCTCTACGGTTCCTACGCGAGTTGATGTAAAAGTGGTGGCGGCCACGCACCGGGATCTCAAACAGTCGGTAAAGACCGGCCACTTTCGCGAAGACCTTTATTACCGCCTCTCCATGGTTGAACTCGAAGTCCCCGCGCTGAAGGATCGTCCGGAGGATGTTGAACTTCTGTGCACTTCATTCCTGCGCGGTTTTGCTGAATCTTTCCATAAGGAAGTGCGAACGTTTACTCCCAGAGCTCTTGTCGTATTAAAGCGATATGCATGGCCTGGTAACGTACGTCAGCTTGAACACGCCGTGGGACGAGCCTGCATGCTTGCAGAAGGCTCGAAAATTGATGTGGATGATTTGCCGGTGGATATTAGAAGCGAAGATCCGCTGACGGAGCAGGCAAATTCGAATCCCTCTCCTCTGGACGATCTGGAGAAGAATCTTGTGGAGAGAGTTTTCTACGAAACGCGAGGCAATCAATCCGAGGCGGCGAGGCGGTTGGGAATTGGCCGCGATGCGCTGCGGTACAAGATTAAGAAGTTCGGTATACGTCTGGTCGATTGAGTAACTCCGTCAGGACAGCCCGCAATTGAGATGCCTTCACAGGTTTTGAGATGGAATGTGCAAAACCCGCTGCCCGTAGCACATCAGGGTGCGCCCCATACCTCTCTCCAGTAAGTGCAATTGCAACAATATGCGCACGTCTCGTCACTCTCCGAAACTGTTCGATGGCATATAGGCCGTGAGCATCGTCAATAGCAGTATCGATGATGAACAGATCAGGGCAGTGCAGACAAGCTAACGCAAGTGCCCCATTCAAATCGCCTGCCTCGCAAAGGATCAGCCCCGCACTCTCAACAATCGCGCAAATCAGTTCACGTGCTGTTGCGGACCCGTCAGCGACGAGACACGTAAATGGCTCGGAACTCATCCTTAAACGTTAGACAAAAGATTCATGAAGTAATGTGATTGGAGTCACACGGAAGCGTGAAGCGAAATGTACTTCCGATGCCTTTCTGGCTTGTGAGATCGATGCGACCACCCTGCATCTCCACAAGGCGTTTGCAGATGGCAAGTCCTAGGCCCGTCCCTTCACGCACGCCTCCTGTCGTCACCCCCACCTGGTAGAACTTGTCGAAAATCCGCGTCTGCTCTTCTTCGGCGATGCCGATCCCGGAATCTTTGACGGCCACGGTGACGAAGTCGTGTGCAGCCGTAACGGCGATGCCGATTTCACCACCCGGCGCGGTGAACTTGATGGCGTTGTTCAAGAGGTTGGCGACAATCTGACGAAGACGAGTCGGATCGGCTGCGACGAAGATCGCATCATCGCAAACCAGATGGATCCGAATTCCTTTTCGTTCGGCGTTTGATTTGAGACTCGTGACCACCGTCTCGAGCACCGGGCACAGCTTAACGCCTTCGATATGTAACGTCAGCCCATCGGCCTCTATGCGGCTAAGGTCGAGGACATCGTTGATCAGTTCCAGCAGATGCTCGGAGTCGCGCTGAATATTCTCGACAAAACGTCCCTGCCTTACCGTCAACGTTTGCTGTGGATCCTCCCTGAGGAGGTCCGTGAAGCCAATAATCGTGTGTAGGGGCGTGCGCAGTTCATGACTCACACTGGCAACAAATTCGCTTTTCAATCGGTTGAGGCGTTCTGCTTCCATCTGCCGTGCTTCCAACTCCGCCAGATAACTTGCCTGCAGCCTCTGCACTTCACGCTCCACACTCCTCCGCGCGGAAACGTCTCTCACAACGGCAATCACCACAATGCCCACGCCGGTTTGGACAGGACTTAGACTAATTTCGACGGGGAACTCCGACCCATCCTTTCGGATGGCATTCAGGTTAATGCCTTGACCCATCGGTCGTGTTTTCCCAATGCGCATGAACTCAACTCGATGACCTGGATGGTCCGATCTACCTGCGTGCGGGATAAGAATTTCGACCGGAGCGCCGATAAGTTCGTTGTGCGGAAAGCCGAACATGGCCACTGCGGCTTGATTTGCGATGATTATCCTGCCATCTGCATCGACTTCAAGAATCCCGTCTGGAGCGTGTTCGGTCAGTTCTCGATATTTTCGCTCTGTGATCAGTTCCGCGAGGGTACGTTCTTGCTCTTGCTGTTCCCTGACACGCTCACTCATATCCCGCGCGAACTTGGCCACGCCAACCACGGCACCTCGCTCATCCCGAATAGGAAAGAGATTCAAGGAGACGAAGACACAATGACCATCCTTGTGTCGCCGGGATGTGCGAAAGCCATGGATCCGCTCCCCATGTTGTACCGCTGCAAGAAGGTCGGGGATTTTGGCCTCTTCGCCCGGCCATGCAAGCTGGTAGACCGACATGCCGATGGCTTCTTCAGCCGTATAGCCAAACATCCTTGTCGCTGAGCCTGCCCAACTTGTGATGATCCCATCGAAGGATGTACCCATGATCGCCGTCTCAGACGATTCGATGATGGCGGCAAGCCAACGTTCTGGTTTATCCCAAATCCCCGCTGACGCTCCCATACTCTTCCTCGTCGCCACTGACTGCGCGGCCTTGATTGTAGATCCAATTCAAAGAATCTGTTCCACGTCGCTCGCAACTGCAACTCGTGACAGATACGGACAAGGCGTTCGAACGAGATTGAGACTTCGAGGGTCGCCAAGAGGCATGAGGCCATTCTCTGACGGACTAACGTCAGGTTGTGATCCGCGTCACTGAACACTCTTTTGCGAAGAGCAAGAATTTTCCTAGTTCACTGGTGAGTCCTATGATCAGATCCACGCAGAGCCCGCTCACGAATAACCAAAGCGATGTCTCACAATCGGATCACAGGCCGGCGTGCCTAGAATCGGAACGACGTGGGTCTGAGGAAGTATCTGGGTTGACCAGCCCTATGCGGTATTTTGCGATGCGTCATCAGATTGAGGACTACGTCTCGCGGGAAGCGTTGGCTCTCTTTGCTGCACGGGGATGGCATGGAAGGCTGGGCCAGGAAGATTGGGATATGGCCGAACGCAGGCTTTTGGAGCGCCGCGCAACGATCGTGAGCATCTCACAAGGTGAGCCATTCGTTCGCGTGTTCACCCATGGCTATTCTCCCCACGACTTGGCAGCATACATCGAAGCTGGAACTTTATACGTCTGCGGTTTGCGGGACGATGCAGCACCGGATCGCCGCATGAGAATGTTCTCTCTCAAGATGCCCCTACCTGCGCATCTCCTCAGTCAAACGGAGATTGTGATGGACACGAATGCGATCACAATCTGCTCAAAGACGAACACGAAGGACGTTTTCACCAGCGATTCTACACCACGAAAGGCTACACATTCTTCACATAGTGCCTCGGCGCGCTTTTCCGCTGCTGTCTGATGTATTCAATTACATCAGACCGGCCCATACACGTGTCTTGCGGGGGGCGGGCCACAAGGAGCTTGCGCTGTGATTTGTGTCACGTCTGACAGTGATGCTCCGCCTATCGGTTTCTGTGCGATGCAATGACGATGACAGCATGAACGGAACCCTTCGACTCGCGTACAAACTCTTGGTTAACGACAGGGCGAAGTTCATTACACTGCTTGTCGGCATCGGATTCTCTGTCTTCCTGATGGTCATGATGCTCTCGATGTTCGCCGGCGTGCTCAATCGAGCGTCGGCAACGGTCATCAACATCGGCGCAAAGCTATGGGTAATGGATCCTGCTGTAAACACAGTGGCGAATACTATTGGCCTGCCAGACTACACGCTCGATGCCGTAAGAAGTATGAAAGGTGTCAAATATGCCGTGCCCCTTTTTTCGGGTGGCGCTTTGGTCAAGCTGGACAATGGAACATACCAACCGGTCTCAGTGTTAGGTCTGGATGACTCCAGCCTCTTCGGAAGACCAGAGATGGAAGCAGGCCACATCGAAGACATCTATGCGGAAAGCTCTTTCATCGTTGTCCACGATTCGGAATACTCCAAGCTGGGGAGTCCCAAAGCGGGTACAACCTTTGAACTGAATGACCACCGCGGTGTGGTGGTTGGCACTGCAGCTGTATCGACCAACAGTCTGTTTGGTGTTCCTACCCTATACACCACGTACTATCGTGCGATTCAGTACATTCCGAATCCTCGCTTCACCATTTCATATGTCCTGGTGGAACCCAAGACTACAGCGGATATCCCCGCGATTCAGAAACAGGTGAGCACGCTCGGCTATCTAGCACTAACACGCGAAGGTTTCGAGCAACGAATATCACGTTTCTACATGTTTCAGACCGGCCTGGGAATGAACCTGCTTATGATGACTGCCATCAGCTTCATAGTGGGGCTATCTATTTCCGGTCAGACGTTCTACACCTTCATCCTCGAAAACATAGACAAATTCGGCGCTCTCAAAGCAATTGGGACAACCAGCAAAGTCCTCGTTTCGATGATCCTCTTTCAGGCTTCGTTTACAGCATTGACAGGATATGGACTTGGCATTGGGTTTTGCGCGTTAGCAATCACGTTGGCGAAGATGCGCCTACCTGATTACGCAGCGCTTGTAACTTACCAGAATCTGCTGTTGGCCCTAGTGATGGTGATCATCATCGCCGCAGTCTCCGGCTACGTAGGAGTACGCAAAGTGCTCCGTATCGAACCATTCGATATCTTCCGAGGATAGTATGCCCACATCGCAGGACACAGTCGCGATCAAAGCCACTGGTATCACCAAGTGGTTTGGCGAAGGCGAGGCTCGAACCCGTGCACTTGATGATGTCCAACTTGAGATGTGCTTTGGCGAGATGGTGTACATCGTCGGTCCATCGGGAAGCGGCAAGACCACACTGCTCAGTGTGCTCTCCGGCATCCTCAGGCCCGATGCGGGCACCGTAATCAGCGAAGGAAACGACATCTGGTCAATGAGCAGCGACGCTCTGGCCTCATTCCGGCTCCACAAGATAGGATTCGCATTTCAGGACTTTCATTTATTTCCGCGTCTGACAGTGGCTGAAAACGTGGCGATCCCGCTCATCCTGCGCAACGTTGCATGGGACAGCGCCATAGCCGAAGCTCGTAAATTCGTTGACCTCGTAGGATTGAAGGGCCGATCCGACATTGCTCCGGTCAAACTCAGCGGTGGGGAACAACAGCGTGTAGCGATCGCCAGAGCCATCATCGGTAGCCCGGACCTCTTAATCATGGACGAACCCACCGCCTCACTCGATGGAGATACGGGGAAATCAATCGTCGGCTTTGTTAAAGAGCAGCTACTGAACAAGAACCGTTGCATCGTTATCGTCACGCATGACAGCAGGATCTACGAGTTTGCGAGCAGGATTCTTCACATGGAAGACGGACGACTGACCAAAGAAGAGCAAGGAAAACAGAATGAAGACTAAATGGTTGTTCATCCTTTCGGCCATTGGCCTTCTCGGTGCCTGCTACCTGGCCTACTTCGCCACGATCACGAGGGCCGCACAGAAGCCTTTATTCAATCCCGCCGCAAGCCCTTATGACGATGGCATCTACGCCGAAGGCATTGTGGAAGGAGTTCAGACCAGCGGAGAGAACATAAACATATACCCGGAGGTGCCGGGCACGGTGAAACAGCTTTTTGTGGCCGAAGGACAGATCGTAAAGAAGAACGATCCTCTGGTACTCATTGATGACTCAGTCCAACGTGCCACTGCGGAACAACAGCTTGCCCAGGCACAGGCAGCCCATGCTCTGCTCGAAGAACTCAAGGCGGAGCCTCGTCAAGAGACCCTCGCCATCACAACAGCTCAGGTCCACGCTGCTGAGGCAAGCCTGAAAACCGCATCTGATGCCCTGGAAAAGGAACAAGCAGCGTACAACGTTGACCAAGGATCCATCAGTAAGGACGCGTTAGACGGGGCTGTCAACACACATGCGTTGGCCGAGATGAATCTTGAAGTCGCTCAACGCCAAAATGATCTTTCACGGGCTGGCGCTTGGAAATACGACATCGATAACCAACAGAAGCAATATACCGCTTTAATCAAGTCTTATGCATCTTCTGAGGCGCTGCTACACAAATACCTGTTACGTGCCCCTCAAGATGGCGTGGTGCTTTCTGTCAATACAATTGCTGGATCATTCGTGTCATCGCAAGGCACGTATGACACATACACACAGGGTGCCGACCCAATTATCTCGCTCGGCAGCGTCGGCGAGCGCTTGAACGTGCGCTGTTATGTCGATGAAATCCTGGTGTCGCACCTACCGCCTACAGGGCAGATTAAAGCTCGCATGACGATCCGGGGAACCACGACGGAAGTCCCCCTGACGTTCGATCGTATTCAGCCGTTTATCTCTCCCAAGATTGAGTTATCGAACCAACGGCAGGAGCGCGTGGATGTAAGGGTACTGCCGATTATCTTTCAATTCGAGCGGCCCCAGAATGTGCCTCTCTATCCTGGCGAGTTAGTTGACGTCTACATCGGTCACTAGATGACAGGGCTCTGGAGTAAGACAATGCCAACGCGACATCATTTCGGTCAGGCCCGACTGCCTTATTCATCCATTTTTGCTTTGACGTTACTGACAGGCTGTGCGGTCGGTCCTCTGTATCACGTGGCCGCTGTTCCCGTTGCACCGGCGTACAAGGAGATCGATACCTCAGTCTGGAAGGCAGCTACACCAGCCGATGCGAGCTCTCATGGGAAGTGGTGGGAGATATTTCAGGATTCTCAACTGAATGCTCTGGAAGAAAAAATAGACTCCGGCAATCAGACCATTGCAGTTGCAGAAGCCCATTACCACGCCGCTCAGGCGCTTGTGCGTCAGGCTCGGGCACAGTACGTTCCATCGGTAACGTCTACTCCGTCATACTCCAATCAGCGTATCGCTGCGACGCCTTACACAACCACAGCATCTGGCATCTCCTACAACGAATACAGCCTCCCAATTACAGTTGCGTGGGAACCGGACTTTTGGGGGCGTGTACGCAAGAGTGTCGCTGCAAACGTGTACGCCGCACAGGGAAGCGCGGCGGATCTTGAGAATGCTCGCCTTTTAGCACACGCGTCCCTGGCAGCAGATTACTTTCAACTAGTGGGTATTGAATCTCAAAAGCAACTTCTGGATGCCACGCTGATAGCGTGGCAGAGATATCTTGAGCTTACCCAGGGCCTGAAGAAGAGTGGCCTGGTAGCGGACGAAGCGTTAGCTGCCGCTGAATCACAACTGGAAGCCGCGCAGGCTCAGGATACCAATCTGGGCATCGCCCGAAGCCAATATGAACACGCGATCGCTGTGCTGATTGGAACGTCTCCGTCCGCACTTAATGTGTCTCTGGTTACGAAGGATGACATCGTTCCGCCGATAGCTGTAGGTATTCCATCTGAATTACTGGAGCGAAGACCAGATATCGCCTCCGCAGAAAGGGCAATGGCCGCAGCTAACGCACAGATCGGCGTTGCTAAGGCCGCTTACTTTCCAAGTATTCTGCTGAGTGCTTCGGGGGGCTTTGAGACGCTTTCCGGGCTCAACTGGTTCACCTGGCCCAGTCGCTTCTGGTCAATAGGGCCATCCGCTGCGGAAACGATTTTCGATGGCGGTGTGCGCAAAGCCACCGTAGACCAGTACAAGGCGCAGTACGAAGAAACCGTTGCGACATACCGCCAGACGACGCTCACCGCATTTCAGCAGATTGAAGACAATCTCGCTGCGCTCAGAATACTGAACGAAGATATACGGCAGCAGGATCAGGCTGTTCAGTCTGCTCGGCGGTATCTTCAACAGGCGACAACACGCAATGCGGCTGGACTTGATCCGTATCTGAATGTGCTGATAGCCCAGGTAAATCTGCTCACATATCAGCAGACTTGCGTTTCGTTCCGTACACAGCAGAAATTGGCAGCTGTATCACTTGTTACCGCGCTGGGGGGAGGATGGAGTACAAACGACCTTCCAACGAGCAAAGAAGTCTTAAAACGGCATGCCCCATAGCCTAGATGATCAAAGACCACTAAGTAAGGTCTTTTCCGTAAAGAAGCTGCTCAGGAGAATCACAATGATTCCGACGACTATGACCGCCGCAATGTTTCGTGGCACTGCAGCGGGTAGACAGCCACTCTCACTGGAACAGATTCCTGTACCACAACTTAATGCAGGCGAAGCTCTGATCAAGGTACTCGCTTGCGGAGTATGTCGTACAGACCTCCATATTGTGGAAGGAGACCTGCCGCTTCGTCTGTCGCCATTGATTCCCGGGCACCAGATTGTCGGAGACGTTGTGTTGTGCTCGGACGATCGGTTTCAGATTGGCGATCGCGTCGGTATCTCCTGGATGGGCGGAACGGATGGGACTTGCAAGTTCTGCCACAGCGGAAGGGAGAACCTATGCGATGATCCGGTGTTCACCGGCTATTTGCGAAATGGGGGATATGCAGAATATGTCAGTGCACGGACGGACTTCCTTATCCCAATCTCGCACACTCTTGCGCCCGAAGTAACCGCGCCATTGTTGTGCGCGGGAATCATTGGCTTTCGGAGTCTTCGAGTCGCCGAAGTGAAGCCTCGGCAGCGAGTAGGTCTCTTTGGCTTCGGCGCATCAGCGCGGCTTGTAGTGCCTGTGTTGCAGCATTGGGGATGCGAGATCTATGTCTCCACACGCGGGGAGCGCCATCGGCAGGAAGCGCGGGCGCTCGGGGCAAAGTGGGTGGGCGCTGCATTCGATCAGCCACCTGTACCCCTCGACGCAGCTGTCTCTTTTGCTCCTGTAGGCAATGTTGTACTTGCAGGCCTCAAGTCTCTCGGGAAGGGAGGCATTCTCTCCATCAACGCAATTCACCTTGATGGAATGCCAGCGTTCGACTACGACTCACTCCTTTGGCAGGAACGGCAGATTCGCAGCGTCGCCAACATGACCCGACAAGATGCGAGGGACTTTCTGCGCATCGCGGAACAGATCAAGATTACGCCGGCAATCAAAATATTCCGACTCCGCGAGGCAAACGATGCTCTTGCTGCAATCAAAGACGAAGACGTGGTTGGTTCAGCCGTAATCGTTCCATAAGGGCAGCGTATGCCGGCACAAGTCAAAACCGACAACTCGATGGACCAGCAGACTGGGCTCACTTCCCAGCAAGCAGCAGATCGACTCAAGCAATTTGGCCCCAACGAAACGACCACGAAACAACGAAGGCCACCGTGGCTCGATCAACTGTTGCTTCTCTTCAATCCACTTTCAGTTGTTCTTCTGGTTGCAGCCGGGATATCCCTATTCATCGGGGAACGGTTCGATGCTGTACTCATTGCTGCGATTGTGACAATCGGAGGAGCGATTGATTTTGCCCAAACCTATCATGCGCAAGTCACAATCGAACGTCTTCGTGCCACGGTCGCCGCAACCGCGAGTGTAGAGCGAGATGGCGCGTGGAGAGAGCTTCCTCGTTCACAAATTGTTCCCGGCGATCGTATTCGGCTATCCGCGGGCGATCTTGTACCCGCAGATGCACGGCTGATCGAATCTCGCGACCTTGCCATACTACAGGCGATGCTGACCGGCGAATCGACCTCAGCGGAAAAGATGGCCACCTCGGCAGAAGCATCCTGCGCTGCCGATGCAGTGAATATGGTCTTTCTGGGTACGTCTGTCGTAAGTGGAACCGGGATAGCAATTGTGACAGCGACAGGCCGTGCAACAGCCTTCGGAGACATCGTCGCACAACTCGCGTCTAAAGCACCCGAGACAGCGTTCGATATCGGTATCAAGCAGTTCAGCTACATGATTGCACGCGTGGTGTTCGTACTGGTGCTGCTCGTATTGGCCGCCAACCTTGCCTTGCACCGGCCTCCCATCGAGTCGCTACTCTTCGCCGTGGCGCTAGCAGTAGGACTGACGCCGGAGTTTCTCCCAATGATCACATCCGTGACGCTCGCTCGTGGAGCTGTCGCTATGGCGCGCAAACATGTCGTCGTGAAACATCTTCCCGCGATCCAGAACCTGGGCAGCATTGATGTTCTTTGCTCTGATAAGACAGGCACTTTAACGGCGGGCGCTATGTCGCTTGTTTCAAGTGCGTTGCCAGACGGAACACTATCCGATGCCGTGCGAGGTATTGCCGCGGTGAATAGTAGCCTGCAGGCAGGTATACGAAGCCCGCTGGATGCAGCCATCCTGGCAAGCGGTGCGACCTCGACAACGCAGACCAAGGTGGATGAACTGCCCTTTGACTTTCAGCGTCGACGTCTTTCGGTTGTCGTGGAAGAACACAGCCGGCGACAACTAATTTGCAAAGGCTCACCCGAAGGAATCCTTCCTCTCGTCACATCGGTTTCGACGTCCGCAGCAACCGAACCAGTAACACCGGGCTGGCTGCAGCAAGCACGAAGCTACTGCGACGCACAGAGCAACCTTGGTCACAGGGTTCTTGCGGTTGCGTACAAAGCTGTTCCGATCAAGCCGCAGTATGTACTCGCGGATGAGACTGCACTCACCCTAGCAGGCTTTCTATCGTTTGCCGACACAATTCTCCCTGATGCCGCAGAGACCATCGCCAGCCTTTCACTTGACGGCATCAACGTGAAAATCATCACGGGCGATAACGAGCTGGTAGCAGCACATATCTGCGCACAGGCAGGTCTTTCTGTAACAGAGATCGTACTCGGCGAGGCACTTGAACTGATGGGTGACACCGCTCTCACTCAGGTAGCGGAACGGGCAAATGTTTTCGCGCGTGTCTCTCCACCACAGAAGTTGCGCATCCTGAATGCTCTGCGTCGTAGAGGACACACCGTCGGATTCATGGGAGATGGCATCAACGATGCGCCGTCACTACACGCTGCAGATGTAGGCATTGCCGCCCCGCATGCAGTGGATATTGCACAAGACGCGGCGGATGTCGTGCTGCTAGAGCCAGGGCTCGCAGTTCTTCACGAAGGCATTCTGGAAGGCCGCCATGCTTTCGGCAACGTGATGAAGTATCTCTTGATGGGAACCAGTTCCAACTTTGGCAACGTACTCAGTATGGCCGTAGCAGCCGTGGCTCTGCCGTTCCTACCCATGCTGCCGGCCCAAGTACTTCTCAACAATTTCCTCTATGATCTTTCGCAACTTACGATTCCAACTGACCGCGTTGACGCGGAATACATCGCGAAGCCGCAAGAGTGGGATATCGCTGTCATTCGTCGCTTCATGATTCTCGTCGGGCCCATCAGCTCAATATTCGACTTCATCACGTTCTACGTGCTTCTTCACGTCTTTCACGCAGGCGCTGCAGAATTCCACACGGGCTGGTTCGTGGAATCTCTTTCGACGCAGACCCTCGTCTTACTGGTGATTCGGACAGGCAGATCGCCATTCCGTAGTCGCCCGAGTTGGGCCCTCCTGGCTTCTGTTGTTACGATCGTCGTGGTTGGATTTTGGATTCCCTATTCTAGATTTTCTGCATCGCTTTCGTTTACCCATCTTCCCGTAAGTTATTTTGTCTTTCTGGGAAGCGCGACTGCTCTCTACCTTGGCATGGTGGAGCTGGTGAAGCGTCACATCATGTCCAAGGGGCGCTATTTAAGAACAGGGCATCACGTCCGACGAGAAAATATTTAAGCTTTGCAGACTGGAGAGTTCGAGTTAAACAATTTCTCTGTTCCATGACGCTGCCTAAGCCTTGAATTTTCGTGATAAGCATGCGACGGATGCGTTCGAGGCTCTCGTTGACTATCTGGGGCGTGAGAGCACGCCACCCAAGAGTGTCGTGTGGGCGCACAACTCCCAGGTAGCTGATGCTGCCCTCTCGAGGCCGTATAGCTGACGGGCCTAGGAAGCCTCATCTGCCAGGCAACGATAGCCGTCGCGGAGAGGAACACTGCGATGATGATTGCCCAAAGAAGGAGTCGCCGCAGCCGTGGACTCCATCGAATACCGTTCGAAAGGTAACGCTTCTCTGTCACGAGTGGTGCGGGAATGATCGCAGCAGCGTTCGGGATAGGTGGTTCGTTCGCTAGCGATGCCCCCATCTGGCACCTGCCTTTCAACAAAAGATGAACAGTACACGATTGAGAAGTCAGTGACAGGGATCACATGTGAGCCCTCGGGAGGTCAGTGTTAGGTGAGCTGTGTGACAGAAATCACCGCATCTGTCTCTTTCTCGGCCTACTGTCAACATTTCGAGGAGCTATAGAACCATGCAAATGACAGGTGACTCCTACCTCGCCGAAACGTCTGTGGCTCGAGATTCTTGGAACATCAGGAGAATTCTTGCGGCAATTGATTTCAGTGCCCAAACGCCACAGGTTCTCGAGAGCGTCCTTGCATTTGCGAGACAGTTCAACGCCCAAGTCTTCTTTGTTCATTCGATCTACAACCCTTCTACAAATCTCCCTCCCCTAGATCAAGCCACTGCGCTGACGGAGGGCCGAAGAAAACTGCGCGAAACTCTAGCCAGCCGCATGAGCATCAATACCTGCTCTCACACTGAAATCGTCTCTGCAGAAAGGCCGGAGCTTCTGGTCGGGCATCTCGTAAAGAAGGAGCACATCGATCTGGTCATTGTTGGTTCACATGGCACCTCCGGAATGGAGCGCCTTGCATTCGGATCGGTGGCCGAAAACATTCTTCGTCGAGCCACATGTCCAACACTGATTGTGGGGCCACATGCAAAAGTTTCGGGAACACCTTTTCGCCGGATACTTTTCGCAACAGATCTGTCAGCCCCCTCTGAGCATGCTGTGCATCTCGCAAACCTGGCTGCGGCTCAGCAAGAAGGCCAACTCACCTTCTTGCATGTCTTCCGAAGGGCCAGTTCTTCTATGTATGAAGTAGAGAAGGCCAAGCTTCTCGAGCGCATGCGGGAGTTGTTTAGCGCCGCGTCTGCGGACGCCTGTGCCGTGGAATTCTGTGTGGAACCAGGACGCGCCGGCGAGCTAATCCCACAGATCGCGGCCAACGGACACGCCGACCTGATTGTCATGGGCATCGCAGAGAGGACATCCGAAAATACACTTACACCGTGGTCAACGTTTGCTGAGGTAGTACATGCGGCTGTCTGCCCTGTACTCGCTGTCCGCATGGCCCGGCAATGAGCCCTGAACTCGTCGGAAGCCACGGGCATCCAATTTTCATGAACGATATGTCGACGCGCCTGTGCTGTCGTCTGTGAAGTTACTCCGTCGCGACTTCAATCACTCCGGGAACAGCCGAATCTTTAGTAGCTGTAGAGGCAGGCGGGGCGCATTTGGTGCGAAATGATTCCCTCAAGCTGGATAGTCGTCCGCCGCCAATCGTATCTCGTTTTCGTATCCAAGAGTCATCGGCTCAAATTCCTCACTGAAAGACATGATGCCGTGCGCCCTCGAGACGAGTTGTTCGACCCCATCTGCTCCTAGCTAAGGAGATGGCGCTATCGCGAGTGGACTCCACGGTATGCGATCGTCATGCTCCCGTTGAGCAGAGATTCGAGCCAGGCCCGTTTCAAGCTGGGCGTCGATTCCATATACATCATTGAGGAAACGCAGCGAGCCATCTTCCGCAGCAAACCCCGTTCCATACACAAATAACACCGGGATGTCCTTGTCAAGCGTGACCACTTCTGTTGCAGGCACCGACAATTCCATCTTGAGGCGCTCACGATCCCAAGACGTCTTCTGCTGTTGCAGTACCCACACTGCCAAGCGATCGGGAGCCTCGAGACGGATGCATCCATGACTAAGGTCGCGACGGGTGTGAGCGAATAATGAAGCTTGCGATGTCCCGTGCATGTACACATCAAATGAGTTCGGAAACTCAAACTTAATATCTCCTAAGGCATTCTCCGGCCCCGGCATCTGCCGAATCCGCAGAGTCCCAGAACGTAGTAGATGGATGATTTGTGTTTTTGATGGGTGTGCGATACGTTGGTCGCGCCCAACTAATTCGAATCCGCGCCTAACCAAGAATCGCGGGTCGCGCCTTATCGCCGGTACCATCTCAAGTTGCGTTATGTCCGCAGGGACGTTCCAGTACGGATGAAGGATGATTCGGTGCAACTCCGCCTGCAACACAGGAGACAGCCTGTTGGCCGCATTACCCACTACGACAGCCATGGAGAGCTGGACATTGCCTGCGTTGTCATACGCGCGGAGGCGAAACTCGGGAATGTTTACCACAATAGGCCCTGTATTAAATTGCTGAGGAAGCCAACGCCACCGTTCGAGAGTAAGGGCGAGTTGCTCAATTCGCTTCTCGATGGAGATATTGAGCTGACGCTCCGTTTCGGTATTCACGGCCCCAGTCGGATCGAGTCCATGATCTTTCTGAAAACGTGTGAGCGCGATTGTCGTCTGGCCATCGAACTCGTCTCGGATCGGTATCATGAGTGGTGACGGCAGATAGGACAGCTCACTCAGGCGTTGATTGAGCAGGCCCGCAATTTCGCCGGTCTGGCCTTGCTTGAGATTGAGAACAGTAGTTGGAAGGTACGTCTCCGTCTGGTCTAGCCTCTGGGTCAACATTCGGGACAAGGCAGCTTCTGTTCTTAGATACCCTGGATACGCGGGCTCCAGCGAGGACACCAACGCGAGCACGTTATCTGTGATCGCGAGTCGCCGTACGAATTCTGCCAGAAAGTTGTCGTCGACAACCGAAGCATAGCCGGCTTTCGGAATCACTGGTGGTACCCGACCGTAGCGTAAGTCTCCGGCGAAACGCGTCACGGCGGCGGTCAGATCCACGTCGAACTGTGCGAGTTCCTGATAGCGGTCGCTGCATGGAATCTCGGTGGCGACCGCTCTGCATCCCCACCAATTCACCCCATAATCCGACGGTCTGAGGCCTTTGCGTGGAGATAGTCTCATCTCGGACATGATGTCCCGAGCCTGTGTCGAGACGACGCCATCCTGAGACCATAACAATCGAAACCCACAGGGGGTGTACACCTTCTGTAAGGCGAGGCGACGAGAAGGTGTGACCTTTCTGGGATCGAGCGACCAAAGATACTTCGTCGCCTGAGTGCTCAGAACGTCTTGCCTGCTTCCTTCTTCGGGGCATGTGGGCTGTGACCATGCTCCAGGCACGAACAACAGCATCATGATGCCAAACAGCAGAAGACTCCTCATGGGTATCAATCTCCATTCTTCCAGCAGCTCCGGCTGGCCAGGCAGCAACGTAGCGCTCCATGAGACTGTTTGCAGTGACCGTTACAATTTGTCCTCTTCAGGAGAGGCCGATCCGTTCTGGGCCCGACCATGATGTGGGTCGCATGCACTCAACTCTGACCCCGGTCGCCCGCTGAAACTCCTTCCGCAGAGTTATCGGTAGGGCGTGGATGGTCTTAAGGATGGATGGTCAAGTGGTTAGCGACATGGTGAACGCCGGGTGCTTGCCAGGCAGCGTGTTCTGCTCGGTCCCACTCTGTGCATGAACGAACATTTCCGTAGAGGGACACAGTGCCGTTGTTGGTGTAGACCGTCATCGAACGCGCGTCCAGATCAGCCATGGTGCATAATGCGGCCTCGATTTTTTCCCGTACCTGTTCGCTGGAAGCCTTCGGAGTGAGCTTCAGGAGATTCACAATACCTCGAACGCCGGTGACGGAATGGGCCGCCAGCTCTGCATTCTCCAACTGGTAGTGCCAGTCCACTGATCCGGTTAAGGTTACGAAACCATTGGCGACTGCGACCTTAATCTTCTCCTGAGGCACACTCGCATGGAGACTTAGTGCAGCGGCCACGTCTCTCGCGATCTCAGGATCCGTCCGGGCCATATTCGGCTTGACTTCAATATCATTCGCGACAGAGACAATACCGAACACCGCCTTGGCTGCACGTTCTGCAGCCATCTTTTCCAGATAGCCATGGACGAAACCCGTCAGCGTGACATTCCCGTCGGTCACTTTTACTCCGATGTCCTTCGAATGCACCTCCGGTTGCCATGCGATCTGACGTACAACATCTTCCTGCATGCGCAGATCCCGGAGCTTTGTATAAGAGTCAATGGTTCCAATCATGTCGGTGTTCCTTCCTTAAAACTCAGATCGATGGAAATGTCTTACAGGTGCGTCAGGACTAGAGCTCCGGTGCATGCCGGACTGATCAGCATGGTTCCCATCGCGAACACAGGATACTGCCGCGATGGTGTCATCGTTGTGATCCACGTCACGTGGCTCAGAGAGGTCCCATGCGCGAGAGATGAGGGCAGCGGTTCTGAAAATCCCAATCACTGAATTGGGGCTTGGAGGTGTTCGACCAGAAAAACGCTAGGATCGTCGACATATCAATTGGTGTTATCTATTCCGTAGAATGTCTGGATCCAAAACACACTTTGGCGGATGCCGCTGATTAGACAGCAGTGCAACAGGAAACGTCCGCGTGGCGTTGGCGTATGTGATCTGGATCACAACAACCGCGACGTTGCGTCACAGCGCCAGCGCGTGCGAGCCCGCAGCTTCGGTTTAGAGGCGGCATCATGAGCAAGGAAAGAACGTACTGGCTCCTCACACTTGCCCGCGGGTTCACCGCGATACTGACCGGTTGCGGCATCTTCGCTCTTCCGGAGATTGCACGAGCCATTCTTCTGCTCCCCATATCCGTAGGTTTGTTTGCTGTGTACGGAGTTGTGGACGGCGCTTTGTTGATCGGGGCGAGCTATGCAACGACCGTGTCAGCGATGAAGTCGTCTCACTGCGCACATGGGTTGGCAAGTATGACTATGGGCGTTCTGTTGCTATCCTTCCTTTTCGAACACGCAGACCTAAAATGGTTTCTTTCTTTAGCTGCTCTGCAGGCAGCGATCTCCGCTTGCACTGAGGCTATTCTGGTAAAGCACGCACGTACCAGAAAAATCCGGTCGTGGGATTGCACTGCAGCGTTCATCGCCGGTCTCTTTGCGTTGGCCTACGTGTATGTCAGGCTCTCTCTGAGTCATGCACTGACATACCAGCAGGTCGCTTGGATCGTCTATGCATTCCTCATTGCCTTCGGCATGGCACAGTGCGTAAACGCCGCAAGAATGCTAATTCAAGATAGTGGGGACAAGAGATCGTTTATTGATCGCCCGCTGTGATCGCTTTCCAAAGGATAGGTGCACACGAGGCGTCCGCCAGTAGAAGCCTTTTGAGTAGATATTTTCTGAACTGACACTTCAGAAAGGAAGGTCACAGGGGCTCAGGCTCGGGCTAGTACTGCTTCGTGGGCATGCATCGCACCGTTGACAGGGCGTGAGATTTCGCGCAGAGTCATCTGAATATGTTGAGAGTTGTCGTGAAGCGCAACGTCCGCCTGAGCCACCATACCCACGCATAGCCCATCGCCGTCCACAACCGGGATTCTCCGCAATTGATGCTTCCGCATCAATCCCTCACACCTTTCCAAGGAGTCATCGACGTGACACGTGATGACGTGTCGTGTCATGAGATGTTGGATTGGCGTTGAGGCGGGAAGGCCTCTACCGATCACCTTCAGACAGAGATCACGATCTGTGACCGTTCCCACGAGTCTCCTGGATCCAGAAACGTCCATGATCGGTACAGATCCAACATCGCTTCGCTTCATCATTTCAGCGACATGCTGCGCCGTGTCTGTTGCCATGCAGTACGTCAGATTATTGCTCATTACCTCGGACACCTTCATGATTTCCTCCTCAAAGCATCTTCTCTCGTGTGGCGTTTTCTTTGGTGATTGAACTCATAACGAGTCGTGACGCCGATCACATCTGCGAGTTTGCGTTGACGGATAGTTGGCTTGCAGCGAGAAAGAATCAAACAGCCACTCGTGCATCGCAGCAACGTTGCGCGGACGATTGACGTAAAACTGTGTCGCTATCTCAAGGCTTCACTGGTATGTCATCACGGAAGCGTCGGTTTCATCGCGAATGAGCGAGAATGTGGTGAATTGTCGTGACACTGTCGTCATCCATCTTTGCGTGCGAGAAGTTTGTCTTGGAGTCGACAATTGCCCCATCAAAATTCGCACCGCGCAGATCAGCATAGGCGAAGTCAGCACGAGTAAGATTTGCCTCGCGAAGATCGGCACAGCCTAGATCAACTCCTCTCAGGATGGCATTGTTCATATCCGCTCGCCGAAAATTCGATCCCATAAGCCTTGCCTCGTTGAGCGTTGCTCCTGTTAAATCCGTGTCTCTGAAATCGGCATATTGTTGGTTTGCCCGTTCGAGAGTCGCATTCGAGAGATGTGCGCCGGCGAAGCGCGCGCCTCGGAGGTTGGCAACGGAAAAATTCGATCGCTCAAGATTCGTGTCACGGAAATCCGCCTCTCCTAGATCGGCTCCCGTGAAGTCAGCATGTTCAAGATTTGATCCTCTAAAATCCGCGCTGTTTAGCTTAGCCCCGACCAGAGTTCCGTTTGGAAGCGTGAGCCCCCGAAGATCTTCATACTCAAGGTTCAGACGGCATCCGTCTGCCTCTGCGGACTTGACCCACAACGCGTGCAGATTCAACTTCTGAGTGAGCGATGCATTATCCATCGTGATCTCCATTCTTCTAGATGTCGGTTGTGGCTCGAGATCGACAGCATCCATACTTCTTCTAACTTCCAACGACGTGCAAGAGAACATAGCGGTGAGTTGCAGCTTGACGTCTCTCAGACGTATGCGCCTAGCTGACACTCCCGATTGGAGGCCCCTGGCATCCGAGCAGCCTGGGACATCTCATAGAGCTTGCACAACGAAATACACGAGCAAGAAAACGAGATAGAGAACTGGAATCAAGATTCCGAAAGAGGAGCGGAGAGATCGTACACTCCTCATCGTATGAGGCTTGAGCATTCGCAGATTCTTCCGTGGGAACTGCGGAATGAAAGAAGATGGCAAGGACGAGGTTTCCATTTCACACCTCTTTCTGTCAGTTGGAACACGCGACTCAACACCGGGCACTTCGCCTCAGCGATCGCAGGAATGTCACGGCCGCACTTAAGATACGAGAGTCAGAAGGTGGAGTGGCTTAAGCCGCTTTCCTACTGGATGCCCTCTCATTCTCTTTCTCGAGCTTAGGCATCATGACGATCAAGACTCCGTCGGTAACTCTGTAGGAGGAATTTTCCTCGTCCACAGAATCCGGCAGTTCCACTACGGCACGAATCATGCGTTGGGAAGTTTCGCAGGGAACAGTTCGTTCTTTGCGACTCTCCTGCACCTGCTGCGTTTTGCCGCAGATTCTTATGCAGTGTCTGTCGACTCGCACCTTGAGGTCAGATTCGTTGAATCCCGGCACATCTGCGCGGGCGATGATCTCCTTATCGGTCTGCTCGAGATCGACCACCACAGGCCGCAGGAGCATCTTCTCCGCCTTGATCCAATCTTCCAACTCCATGCCGGGGAATGCACCGTGATCCCGAAAGAGATGAAAGGCAAGTTGACGAATTTCGTCGTCGATCCGTTTCATCTCAAGCATGAGATCGTCTGCCATCGTAAGAGCGACGATATCGTTCTTGGTATTCGTGTTATTGCTGAGTCTTGGATCCATACGCTCCTCCTGACCGCTCTGACATATGCAGAACTTACAGAGGAATTCATACTGGAACGGTGCGTATCCGCACTTGTCACTGTGAGCAGAATCACACCTCGAGTTGAAGTCCACTGATGCTGCAGGACAGGAACCAGATTCATAGTGGAGATCAGAAGTCCGTAGGCCGTAGACGTGAACGTGACAACTGGGAACTCGATACCGTTTCCATTAAGCGGGCTACCGCGCCGGGCTAAAGGAAACAATCAAATTTACAAACCACACGAGCTATATATATTTCGCGCGTTCCAAAGAGCCCAGCCTGAAGTAGATGCATCACTGGCCGCTCGTCGCTGAAGTGCAACTTCTGGCGCCTCGAATGCACGATGTGTGAAGCCGTAGTCCCGGAAACCCTGGATCCAGGGTCGAAAATGTTTCGGCGAAATCTTTGTTCTTCGGATCGCCTCATCAAGCGAAAGCCTGACAGTGCTGTAGATGTCGTCGTCCGCAGCCACTGGATTCCGATGCCCAGGAATACCGTATTGAAAACCGGACGGGTAGAGCATCGGGCACACATAGTCCACAGTGCCAGCGATCTCTTCAAGCTGCTGTCCAATCCCAGTGTCGTTTGTATTCCAAAGCGTGTAACCGAAGACGTCGACCGACACAAATACGTTATATGGCACCAAGGCCTTTCGAGCGTCGCGCAGAAAACCAGTAATCGCGTTTATCCGCTGACCTTCGCTCGTCAATTGACTGAATCGCAAAGACTGAGCGCAATCCGGAAAACGAGCATAGTCGAATTGAACCTCGTCGAAGCCTGCTTGTGCCACTTCTCTGGCGATCGCGATGTTGTAGTCCCGGACTTCCTGCTGAAATGGATCCGTCCAGGCGAGGTGTTCACGGTCGCGGTAGAGCGCATTATTCGAGGCGTGGATCGCAAGATTTGGGCGAGCGCTGGCTAGAGACTCATCCTTAAAGGTCACAATCCTCGCAATCAGATATATCCCTCGTCCATGTAGATCTGCCACTAAATTCGGCAGAGACCGAATGGTTTCTCCTTTATTCGCTCCCACCGCCACTGCCATCGCAACTTGGGTAGGATACGCGATCATTCCCCGGTCGCTCTTCAGAGTGATGACTAGTGCATTCGCTCCGTTTCGCTGGATGATGCCTAACGCTCCGTTCCGCAAGGACGCGGAGGCGATTCCATATTCCGTGAGATACAGGGCGCGGACGGTTAACGGTCGCAGACGCATTGTCAAGTCAACCGGGCGTGCTCCTGTGATTGATAGGAACGAGCGTTGATAGCCTACAGCCCGGGTGGTCACGACCTGAACACCTGCAGGGAGGTGAAACACACCGAGAGCGTCCGGGAGTACGAGATGCTGATCAGCTGTCAAAATACCTTCTTTCACAGGAGCTCCCGTATCCGCATCGACCAGGTTGACGCTCTGTCCTGGTACTGTCAGAACGACATAGACGAAAGCGAAGCAGATCACCAAGAGTCTTTGTTGCTTGCCGATCAGCATGATCATTTTCCTTTCGCACCTGACAGGTGATTGCGTGATCCCGCACAAGGGATGAACCCTATCCCTGGTGAGTCAGGAACAGGAATACGATGAATCGCGAAGGGATCATCGGTCACGCTCGCCAAATGTCCATCGAAGGCGTAGGCGTGCAGGTATCCTGCTCGGCGTGCGAAGTCTTCGAGTCGGGGGTCAAAGATACCGTAGGGCCATGCCAGCGAATGCACAGCGTTACGAAGCTCACGCTCCAGAATCGTTTTGGATCTTAGGAGTTGATCCTGAACGAAACTGTCATACGCCGCAGGGGGCAACCGCCGTTTCTCTTGTCGGAAGTCCGGATGCCAATACGTATGCGATTCGACCCGAACCAGCCAAGTGGACTGCATCTCTCTTATCTGTTCCCACGTCAGCGCATCTTGATGATTAGAAATGATCGAGGGATAAACGAAGAGGGTTATTGGTATATGTCGCTCGCGGATGATCGGGAATAGAACGGTGTATACCGATTCGTGCCCGTCATCGACTGTGACAATAACGTCATGATCGGAAAGAGGTTTCCCTTGATCGATTGCGTCTTCCATCCGCTTGAGAGGAACAAAACGATAGCCTTCACTCTCCAGATGAGCCCATTGTTCCAAGAGATGATCGCGCGTTATCGTTGTCTGACCGCCCGGGATATCCGAGAAGCGATGGTACGCCAGGATCGGATTCCCAGGACATTGCGCAACGAGCGGGATCGCGCTGCCAATTCCAACCCCCAGCAAGAGCGTGAAATTTACTTTCATCAATTTCTGTCTCCCCAACAAACAATGACCCAGAGGTGAGGAAACTCGGGTGACAGGGATCCGCAGGCTTTGTGATGGCGCTCACATGATCTGAATGCTTCCTCTGCCTCAGTCACCATGGTTCCCAGATAAACACAGCATTGCCTGCCCTCTCATCCACCTGCCGATGGCATGATCCCGAGGGGCAAGCGCGAATATCATCCAAGTCGATGAAACTAGGTATTTGTCTCAGGTCGCCAAAGCGGTACCGGAAGGCAGGTTGTGCAGGCAGACTTGCGTGATCGAGATCACATCGTCTCAGGCGCCTCCGCTGCATTCTGGACCAGAGGTGACGACGATGGCATCACTGATACCTGATCCGATCCACACAGAAGTGCGATCACACGCGATCCACCTCAAGCATCTGTTGGTCGCTACCGATTTCTCGGCCGCTGCCGCCGTTGGACTTTCTTATGCCAAGCTCCTGGCGCGGTTGTTTCATTCAGAAATCACTCTGGTCCATGCCATAACGTCTGCGGATACGGACGGCGCAGACGACAAAGACGAGAGAGCTGAATGGAACGCTGCGAGCGAGCAGTTGAACGCCGAGCGATTCAAAGTGGAAGCGCGTGGCATACGGTGTTCCAGTGTGTGTAGGGTCGGTGATCCTTCAGACATCCTTGTGCAGACGGCCGCCGAGAAGGACTCCGACCTTCTGATCCTTGGCAGCATTGGACATCACTCCCTCGCTCCGAGCCAACTTGGGTCTACTGCAGCTTTTATTATGCGGGCGGCACCTTGTCCCACATTGATGATCGGCGTCGAAGCAACCAGAAAAAATGTACACTTATCCAGCTTCCGACGCCTGATTTTCGCTTCATCGCTCCGTGACCACATGGGACAAGCTCTTTCATTCGCTGAAACTGTCGCGCGTGTATGTAATGCTTCCGTGGATGTGGTCCACATCCGACAGAAGAGCGATCAAATACTTCCGTCAGAAGTACTCGAACACCGCCAGAAGGCAATCGTTGCACACCTGAATCGTGCGGGGATTCCGGCGTCGTCGTACCTACTCGCCCCACCTGCCGGAAAATCCATTGCAGAAATAGCGGAGCAGAGGGGCGCGGGGCTCATCATTTTTGGACTCGAACACAAAGCCCTGGACCCGTCAGCACGCAGCACGATCTCTGAAGTGATCCAGCTTTCACCCTGTCCGGTGCTGACTGTACCGGGTGTTGCTTAAGCGAAGTCCTGGTTCGCTTTGCAACCACATCAGAATTCGCTCGTACTCGAGAGAAGCTCTTGTAAGAGCCAAACCCATTCGACAGCCGTCCAAAGCCCCTCTCTATAGGTCTTGCGTGTTGAGCGCACTGATGATCGTCTGATTGTCGTCGGGCTGGTCGCCATCTCTCTTCCCATGGCTGCAAACGCGGTAACGGCGCTGGCCATCCGATGGATTTGACTTTTTCCCGGCCCGCTTCACTTCGGATTCAGCTGGTATGTGAGGGGCGGCGGTCACTCGATGCGTGAGCAACTCTTATGACTCCTGAGCCTTGCGAGGGGTCTCTTCGCAAATCAGACCACGCTCTCGCTGGTGCGGTCTCCCTCGCGGTTATTCGGGGGATATCTCGCGATGAAGGCACAACGGAAATTGTTGCAGCAAGATTCAACGGTCGAGTAACTGGAAGATTCTTGGCACTTGATGGACAGGGTGCTGTCTCTCTTTCTGGTTTATCTGATCAGAAACCCATTCCCTCAGAAAGCGATCTTAATATTCGAAATCTACGCGGAGATCTCAATATCGCTGGATGGCTTTCGCGCTTGTATAACTAGCCGGACGTTGTTTTCCAGCCACCACAGACTGGTGTGATTGACCGAGTCAAAGCGGAACTATTTCTATTTCATTTTGAACGTAGCGAACGCCTGGCGCATTCCACGCGATTCGCTCGACGTTCCCACGCTCCACGAGTGTCCTCACCGGTCCGGAAAGGATGACAATGTCGTTGTCCAGGATCATATCGATCGTATGCTCCGAATCGAGGTTTCTCTTCATCGCCGACTGCAGGTCAGCTTGCGTCACTCGCGTGGAATTGATGGGTTCTACCTCGATCGCATTGGTGATGCCCTTGATGCCCATCAATCCGCGCACCGTATGCTCAGCGGCGGCTCTTTGACAGTGCCAATGCACGGATCCAGCGAGTGTCACCCAACCCTGGGAAACTTCAACATGAATTTGATGTTTGGGAATCATCGTATTCCATTCGAAGATCATGGCGATTGTTCGAGCGATGTCCTCGTCACTCCTGTCGGCGTCTGCCGGTAATTTGACATCAATCTTGTTTGCCAGTGCACGTACTCCTCGAATCTTTGTAACGATCTCACCGGCCGCGTGTTTATGGATATAGCTTTCGACGGTCCCAGAAAGAGTGACGACGGCATCCTTTACGCTGACACCGATTGCCGAAGCGTCGATTTGAGGATCCCATAGTAATTCGTCCTGAACGTGCTCTCTCAACGCCTGATCACTCGCGAGCATTTCTAGTCTCCTGACTGCAATGAATTCTGCGCAATAGCATTGCGCCATGGGACTATTTTGAATTGGACGGTACGACCAAGATCGGAGATGTGGCATGACGAAGGATTCGGGTAAGGGTTTCCCACGGAACATGGTCTATCCCTCCATGGTGAACTCCGCCGCCGGCTACGATCAACGCTGCGTGCCGTCGGGTCGCCTCGGCCAATATCTCTCGCGAAGGCTCTCCGTGTCTCACGGCGATGAGGGCTTTGCCCTCTCCCGGGCGCTCCCCCAAGAGAATGCGGAGTTGCTCCTTTGCGATTTCCTCTTCCCACACCATACTGTTGGGCGAAGCTCCCTGTGCTTCCGGTACGACGTGCATTGCGATCAGGTCGCGAGAGAGGTGAGTCGCTATCTCCTTCGCGTACTCGGCGGTACGCATGTCTTTATATCGGACGTCGCTTACGAACAAGATCGGGCCTGCGTCTAGAGATTTGGCTGTTTCCAAGGTCACAGCTGAATGCACACACTCAGGCGGCAACACTAGCACCGGGCAAGTACAGAGCAATCCAACCAATCGGGATACGGAACCCAGTAAAAGCGCCTCGAGGCCGTCCGTACCGTGGCATCCAAGAACGGCCAGATCCGCATTTTCACTCTGTACGGCGGCTAATAGAAGATCGACGGGGCCGCCGAAGGCAACTTTGTAGGTGCACTCGACCGAGTGACCTTCTCGAGCCTTATCCGCCGCAGCCTCCATTTGTTCTTTCTCTTGCTGCAGAAAGTCTTCTGCGAGCATCTCATACGAGACATCAACGATGCCCCACGCGGGCCGTTGAATAGAACGCACCGCGATGAGCTTGGCTCCGAAGCAACTGGCAAGTGCAAGAGCATATCGAAAAGCATTCGCTCCCGTTTCGTCAGGCGAATACCCAACAACGATTCTTCTGACGGGTGGAATGGGGGTGTCTGTAATTGGAGCTGGCATTTCGCCCGGGACGAGATTGAGTGACCTAAGCATGATGATCTGTCTCCAATCAAAGTCTGCTGGGCTACATAACGCGAGACAGTGATCCAGATCACATCGAATTGTTCGGAGGGGCGCCCATACCAACGAAGCACAACACGCCAATTACGGTTGCTTCACCGTCAGAACAGCCACTCCCGTGCGGAAACGCTGGTCCAGCGTATACGGGCCATTCCTAGGTGTGAGAGCAATACGGAGGCCTTCCGTGCACGTCGGCTTCGAGTATCCCCGACCGTAACTGTCGAATGCCCTCTGTCCGTGTTGAAGCGTCGGCGTCGACTCCGAGGCTGTGGCGCGTCTCTGCCACGGATGGTCATTGCTAGGATTGGCCTGAAGTATCCAAGTTCGGGGAGGTGCTACGCTCCTCCTGCCTTCAGCCGCTCGCGTCTTTTGCCCCTCTGGGTATGTCCGCTTACGCAACACCCTTCCCGAAGAGCCTGTGTTCTGAATGCGCAGAAATATGGAGGCCAAAACCTGCTGCGGGTGAGTGATCGGTACATGCGTCACGCTGTGAACCTGAGACACCAGTTACACGCGCTTTTGTGGAACGCTTCGGGTGCGCTAAGGGTGGACAGGTTAGCCCAATTCCCGGTAGCTGAGACAAACAACGATCGTACGGGCTGGCAGTTGAACGTCCATTGATGTGAGAGGCTGTGTTTTATCGTGATCAACGATGCCACCTTGCCCCTCGATGGAAGTGTCGATGACGCGCCGCCAACCGGACGCGCTCGGTTGCTGGATCGTGAACCGAAGTGGCTGACTTGCCCCGTTGATCATGACATACAGATCGTCGTCGCTCTCTGAGGCACCTCGCAGACAATATGCGAGACTCTGCGAACTCTGCGAAAGATCGACATGCGCCTCCGTCCCATACCACCGTACGTCGTCACGCCAAAAATGCGACCGGCCAAGAGACGGATGATCCTTGCGAAAGGCAATCATCCCTTTCCAAAAATGCTGGATATCTCGGTACGTTTCCAGTCGACTCCAATCGATCCAAGTGGCTTCACTGTCGACGGCGTATGGATTCTCCAAGCCATATTGTGTCTGGAGGAACTCGTCTCCGGCACGAAACATGGGCGTGCCATTGGAAAGGAACAGAAGGCAGCAGAAATTTCGGACTTGCTGTTTCCGCAGCGATCGAACCGCGTCTGAGAGAAACGCTCCATCGGGTCCACCACAATTCCAGCTCTCATTGGTGTTGTAGGAGACGAGATCAAAGAGCGTCAAGCCATCATGTGAGCTGACGTAGTTGAGGCTTTGCCAAGGTCGGTACGCCTCTCGGGTGGTATCTGGAAACACATCGGCACTCCCGTAAAGCCGAGTCATGAGGTCCGGGATCATCCCTGCCTCACCTTTCACGAACCGCCGAATGGTGGATCGGAACTTGTCATTCCATTGGCGCCACCCGTTCCCCGGGAAGGCTTTTTGCAACGCGCTTGCAGTCGCAATACTTCCCGAGACCCGCACGTCGGTTCCGAGCTGGTAGTTCACATGTTTGCTATTGCCTTCCCAGGGTTCAGCGATGAGACGGAGACAACTAAGATGATGGCTTCCTGCAATATCACCAAAGATCGGAGGGGCGGAAAGATTGATCGAGCCGTCACTATTGCGCGAGAAGACGGAAGCTAGATCGAAGCGAAAGCCGTCAACCCGCATCTCCGTTGCCCAATAGGTGAGGCTATCCAGAATCAGTTGCCGGACGGCCCGGTTCGCGCAATGCAACGTGTTGCCGGTTCCGGTGAAATCCGCATAGGGATGCAGTGGATCATCCGACGCCATGTAATAGGTGCTGTTGTCGATGCCTTTGAGGGAATAGACAGGACCGGTTTCATCGCCTTCGTTTGTGTGGTTGTAGACCACATCCAGAAAGATCTCGATCCCGGCTCCGTGTAGAGCCTTTACCATTTCTTGAAACTCACGTCGTTGAGAACCCGGCATGTGATTCAGCGCGTAACCATCGTGTGCCGCGAAGAAATTCATCGGCATATAACCCCAATAGTTCGGTTCGGAGGGGTCGAACTGGAAAACAGGCATCAGTTCCACTGCTGTCACTCCAAGATCGAGAAGGTACGGAATCTTGTCCACGATACCGGCGAACGTTCCTCGATGGTTCGCATCCGTTCCGGAAGTCGAACTCCTCGTGAAGCCTCGAGTGTGCAACTCGTAGACGATAAGATCGCTGTCGTGTTTTGGTTGCGGGGCCAGGCCCCAGTCAAACAACTCAGGCCTGGTTGATGGCAAGACGCCCAGAGCTGCCCTGCCTGCGTTACTTTGACCTCCGCACGCAGCCCGCCGATCAAAGTTAGGAGGAAGAAAGACTGCGGTTGCGTATGGATCGAGCAGGACCTTCTCTGGATGGAAAGCATGTCGCTCGAATCGGCTGCCCGAATCTACCGGTCCTTCAACGGAATAGCCATAGTATCGACCTTCCTTGATCTCACCATCTGGAATGCGTGCGTGCCATATGCGTCCCGTTTTGTTCCGAAGCACATCGAACACATATTGAAAGTTGGGTTCGGAGTAGTTGGCCCCGTCATAAATGAGGAGCGTGACTCGGTTCGCGTACTTCGAGTAAAGCGCGAAGTTGAAAGAACGCTCCTCATTTATCCAGGTACAGCCTAATGGGGTCGGAAGTCCTTCGCTGAAAGCCCAAGACGTTCGGATTCCCATGGCACCCTCCCATCATCTCCGAACACCGACTTCCATTACCCTGGACATAGGCCGAATGCAGACCAATCCCAGCATCTGGTCAGAGCTAGGATCATTCGAAATGGAAATGAGAGAGCCCGCTGTGATTATCATCACAGCCGTGGCAGGCCTGTGTGCGAGTCCGATGGACCGTGAAGAGTGGAGAGGTGCTCGCTACATCGAGTCGAAGTAAATTAGATGCCCGAGGTACACGAGCTGCTTAGCCGACCGCAAATTGCAGATGCTGTGGGAAGTAGATAGCCATTAAATCGGATACGCGTAGATCTCGTTACACTAGCCCTATGACTATCGATGAGATCCTCTCCGCTATCGACGCTGAGATTGCTACGCTCCAAGAGGCTCGTTCTCTCCTCGCGGTGCATTCCGATCCGACTCCCACTACTGTAAAGAAGGGACCAGGACGGCCCAAGAAGGATTTGTCAGCCAAACTTATTAAGAGCGGCATGAGCCTGGAAGGAAAGGCTCGTATTGCTGCTGGTCAGAAAAAAGCCTGGTCACTCCGGAAAAAAGCCGCGATTTAACGCTCTCTTTCTAAAGTCAGAAACGTGAAGGCCCAGACGCTCATCGGGTAAGCTGGGCCTTCGTGCATTAGCGGGTCGAGCAGCAGAGGGGCGTCCCGCGTCCTTGGAAACTATCGCAATTGGAATAGAACACTAGACACTGAACTTGAAAACACAGACCTTGGAGAAAGGCGACTCGTCAGAGTCGCCTCCCTTTTGCTTTCAACATCGTCTCATCGGGTAATCTCAAGCTGAGCCAGCACAGGCACCGCGCAAAGACTGCCTAAGGTAGCGAGCACGGAAGCCCGTGACGGGGATGGACTCACGCCAGGTCTGTGATAGCTTTCATCCCCCGTCTGCTCGGCCTTTTCCCCATTTACATCGCATCACGTAGTCATGTGTGGACTATGCAGACGTAAG
Organism: Terriglobus sp. ADX1; assembly: GCF_036877645.1. Lineage (NCBI taxonomy): Bacteria > Pseudomonadati > Acidobacteriota > Terriglobia > Terriglobales > Acidobacteriaceae > Terriglobus > Terriglobus sp. ADX1. The sequence continues at coordinate 72,545 of NZ_JAEDXV010000014.1, read as the reverse complement.
TGTGACAAGCAGGCCATCGCCACTGCCTTCCGTATTGAAAGCAACATCGAAGATGTCATCCTGCCACCAGATGACGACATACGCCCCACGGCAATGCAGCCGATCATCCGCGTCAACAGGGACACTGGTAAGCGCGACCTTGTAATGGCGCGTTGCGGATTCGTTCACTCTTGACATAAGCCCAACGAGAGACTTCCGTCCACAACGTGCAATGCTCGTGCCGAGGGCATTGAGAAGTCGGGATGTGGAAGCGTGCCATCGCGTCGTTGTCTGGTTGCAGCAGACAGCTTTTATGAGTGACAAAAGATACGGAAGAAGGATAATCCCAGGGCGGGTCTGTGGTGTGGCTGGAAGAACCTCGATACTGGCGACTGGTTGCGGAGCTACACAATCATCACAACGGACCCGAACGAATTGATGGAACCGATCCATAAACGGATGCCGGTTATAGTGCACCCTAAGGACTACACGCGCTGGCTGAGTCGCGAAGAGACTGACCAGCCACCTGTCGATTTACTGCGTCCATTCGAAGCAGAGAAGATGATGGCACATCAACAGCAATAAACAGGATCAGATGTTGTGACGATGTTGCGCCTGTCGCCAACCCCTCAAGACGAGAAACAACTCATTCGGGTTGATGTCATGGAAGTGCCATCGCGGTGTTGGGCGGCGATCACTCTAAGACAGGGAAAATGAGTCACCAAGATGATCTTAAGCAGTAGAGTATTCTGCTTCTTCAAGGGGGCCGCGTGTTAGGGGCAGACAAGATCATAGGTGGGAGTAGAAGAGCAAAGACCCATGTCGCTGCCCTTTGCGCTGCCAATCTTCTTTTGGTCTGGTTTGTGACGTATTTTCCTCGATTACCAGCCCACAACTCTTTGACTTGGTTTGTTTACGCCTTAACCAGGGTATTCGGGATCGTATCCATCGTATGGATTACGCGACAGGTAGTCTCAGTTGGTACACGGCTGCGATGGTCCATGTTGTTGTTGAACCAGGTATTGGGCATGGCCGCGATGGTTCTCTATGGTGTACGGGCCCTGCTTTCGGAAGAGCGCGCTTTTTCGATGGGAATTCCCGTCTTGTTTTTCATCCTTGGCGCGATTCCTTCCCTGCTCGCAATCTCTTGCGAGTTCAACGCACGGGAAACTTTACCTGTTCGTGTACTCGATGTTGCGTTGGCGCTCCTTACGGGAACACTCTTCGTATTTTTGATTTTTTCGCTGGTAAACCTCGTCGGTCACATCGACGACGCGGGGATACGTAAGCTAAATCTCGTCCTTGCCCTTCAGGGGATCTTTCTTGCGACGGGTGCAACCCTTCGATTATTTGGAACGGTGCATCAAGAAGAGCGCCGCTTTTTCTTCATCTTGACGGCGACGTCCTGGATCACGGTCGTGCTCACCAATATCCGCAATTACATGACCCTGGGCCAGGTCAGTCCATTCTGGGAACTCATTTGGAACCTCGTTGCAGATACGAGAGCTCTCCTTATTCCGATTATGATCGTTGCGGTCTATCAGCCCCCAGAATGGCTTCGCAGTTATCAACCCTCGAAAAAGATCATTCAGCTTTCCCGTGTATCGAGCACCCTTTTTGTTGGCTTGGCCCTCGTCGTACTCGGAATTAGCGTCGCAGAGCATCATTTCCGACCTGGAGCCGTCGGACTATTTTTGATGCTCATTGGCTATGGCTTGAGAAATGCTCTCATTCAGGAAAACCTTGTCCAAGCGGAAGAATCCCTGCTCCGGGTCAACAACAAGTTAGAAGAGATGATAGCTCTCGATGGCCTCACCGGAATTCCGAATCGCCGCTCCTTCAACGACACACTTGATCGGGAGTGGCGACTGAGTGCGCGCACTAGCAGGACGCTCGGAATCTTGATGATTGATATCGATCACTTCAAAACATTGAACGATACCTACGGCCACGACGTCGGAGATGAAGTTCTCTCTGACGTTGCGAGGGTTCTACAGCAGGGACTTCCTCGCACCGGAGACTTTGTCGCCCGCTATGGAGGAGAGGAGTTTGCCGCTATCCTCCCAGGAGCAACCTTCGCCGGGATGGAGGCCGTGGCAGATAGGCTGCGCCGTGCGATGCATGGGCTTGCAGTAGAGAACTCCATAAGCTCCACCCCTAAAATCACCGTCAGTATCGGAGCCGCTCTGGGCCGATTTGAAAGCACCGCTGCTGCCCAGAGTTTGGTGAAGGCAGCCGATATGGCCTTGTACCGCGCCAAGGATGCCGGACGGGACCGGATCGAATGTATTGATCTGAACAGCATCGTGTCTTACGACGATCTAAGTCCGGAACCGTACCCGAGTAATGCTCATTCGGATTGCGGAAAGACCGAAGTTGAAGAAGATTGACTTCTCATTCAACTTTCTAAAAACCGCTTTTTATCATGTGGTGCCCGGAGGGACTTGAACCCCGCCGACCTTGCGGATTGCGGATTCTAAGAGCGTTCTGATGGGTAATGCGGACGAAGAGGACCTCAAGGATCTCTTGTCGGTGGCGAAACGAAAGAAGACCAGCGCTCTGTTTTGCACGTGTTGTCATGGACTGTCGCGAAGAGCTCTACCTGGTGGTTGGCAATGGGGAAACGCAGTACTGCTTTGCCGCTGTTTGGGATCTTGAAAGCGAGTCAAGATCTCCCCTAAATTTCACGGAACACCATCCTAGTTATGGTGAGCGTGGCAATCGACTTGTGGCGTGAACGTGCTACTGCCAGCGGTAACTGCGGAAACGAAGACGGACAAATGAATCGTGGCGTTGGATGAAGGAGGTCTTGAACCGTCATCTGTCACGACCAGGGTGGAAAGCTCCAGATTATGTGCAGTGCACTGGAGGAACCATTTTGAATCTGGCATCGTGCCTTGCGTGGCGATGCTGCCGTTGCATGATGTTCCGGCCACATTATTCATTCCAGAACACCCAGTTACAGCTTGCGACCACCAGTAATCAGTACTACTACCAACTGAATGATTATCCACGTACTTCTTCGTGGCAGCTTGCATGGAAGAGGTGGGATCTCCCGATAGCACTAATGGCCCCGTCATCGTGTCACCGGATTTCAGCACGGTTTCATCTCGCCATGGGATGTCATGGAAGGTGAAGCTACCATCCGATCCACGCATCCGCTGCGCGGTGGTGTTGTAGAACAATGTACCGGACTTGGATGTTTTCAGGCCTGAATTTTGATTGAAGAGCTGAATTGCCGAATTAAAGCCGAGCGTACCACCGAACATCTCAAATGTGGCATCACCCGAAGACGGGTAATAGTGAAGCCCCATCCCTTTCGAGCGATTATTCACCCGATAGACATAGTAGTTCGGTGTGTTCGGACAGTCTTGTCCGGTATAGCTGATACTCGACGTCGCACAGTTGATATTGAGTACTGCATTGCCAGGAAACGATGGCGCGTATGTCTGGGCAAACCCGCCGTTCGGCCCTCGGAATGAAATAACTGTAGGAGGTGCTTGCTGGCGTCCACCCGAACCGATATATGCATTCGGGGTGGGATTGACGATGTCCATGATTGTGCTTTCGATTCCAGCGCCACCCGCTTGGATAGCGAACGGGACAGTCTGAAAGGGGATCGTGTCTTGTTGGAAGTTCAGGAAATAGCCATTACTGCGAATGGCGTTGTAATGGGGAATCTCCCATGGGTCATTCGCCGCTATATTGATGCTGTTATTTTCCAGATCAATCGTTCCGTCAAGGCAGGCCTGCTTGTAATCTTCGTTGTTATCGCTGATCGGATTCGTGGTGTTGTCGTTGCAAACGTTCGCAACAATAGCCATGGGATAAACAGTGAAAGTCCCGGGCACGTCGCCAAGAGAAATCGTTCCGGTCTCAGCACGAATCGTATTTGAAGTTTGTGACGTCCAGGTCAGCCTGTTGGTGTCCGTGCTGTCACCATAGCTAGGCGTGACTGTGCCATTGAAGTCGGCGGTTCCACTGATAATAGAGTTCGTGTTCCGAGCATAATATCCCGCGTTGCAGTAATTGTTATTGGGATTCCCATGACTCCCGAGAATTGCATTAACCTCTGTACCGCTTTGAGAGACGGTTATGTCGCACGAGGTGCCAGGCGCGAGGTAATTCGCGTAGTTGTTCTGGAATCCGCCTTTACCCCACCACGCCACCATCATCTGGTGGGCGGAGGGATAGCCAACCACCATAAGGGGGTTCATCAAGCCTGTGGCAGTTCGCAGTCGAGTGGAAACAAGATCAACCGCATCACACGAGCCGAGCGCAACGTTCGTATAACCGCCGACAACACGCTTATTTGCCAGGCCGAGAGTCACACTTTTTCCACTGACAGACACGGACTCTACTAGTAGCTCTTCGCCTTCACTCGAAACGGACGGAGCCAAACAGACATGACTACCGACTGCAATAAGGCTTGCATCCCCGATGGAAGTCGTAAATTTGAACTGGTTTGTCATGGGAGCATCTAGGTTCACGGCGGAATAAGTCGTCGGTAGAGTAGCCGTGCCCATCCAAGGAGATGGCTTGAAACTCGCCGTCGTCGTCACAGTTGCAATGCCATTCGAGCCCGACTGCGAAATGATCGTTCCAGAGGCTTTTGCAGACGCTTTGTCAACGAAATAGTGACCTACACCGGCAACCCGATAGTTGCCATTCAACTTCACCTTTTTTATGCCGAGCCCCGTATAGTCATGAGCGACGGTCCCGCTCGCGTCACCTGCTCCTTCAATCACCTGGACTGCATCGCCCCGGACACCTTCACCGCTGGCATCTTGAATGCCACCGTAAAAGTTCAAATACCAATAGCGTGCCATGCAATCGCCAACGCCAAAGCAATACATGTTTAGTGTGTCGGCCTGTCGAATGCCTGCCCCCCAGGAACTCACTCTACGAAAGTGACAGGCGCCAACAGTCCACTGCGAGAGGGTAGTGCCAATGGCGTCATTGCGTCCCTTATTCAGGAAGTTGCAATCCTCCAGGGTTCCCAGTGGGCGAGTCACGTACGTGTTTGCCGCGTGTGAAGGGTCGGGGGTCTTGTTATCAAAGTAATAGAGAGAGCGGTTCGCCAACTGTGGAGCGCCGTTGAAGCCATTGATGCCATTGACATAGGTTTCGGCGCGCCCTGCAGATCGATCGTCGGCTGGTCGGCTTCCAGACTGACCAGGGGCGCTAACGGCGAGAAGGAGCAAAAGGAAGACGACGCTTGCACAAATCACCACATCGGGCTTCCTTATCTTGCACAGAGTCGTACCGATTTCTATGTCCATAGTTCCTACACCATTCAACCCGCCCATCGACAGGCCGTATCGATTCATCGTGGATACATTAGACCAGTGGAAGGCTGGCGGAACGAGTGCTTGCCCCGTTCTGACGCTGCCACTTGAGTCCGCCCGCCTGCGCGGCGCGTTGATACTTCTGCCTAAACCGCAGATTGCGTTGAGGCTGACAGCTTTTGCAATTCCTTACGAAAGCGCTCAGGCGAGAGCGCCAGATACCGCTCCGTCACAGTCAGGTCAATCATGCCCATATATGCAGCCAGAGCGGGTAACATCGTCCCAAGATCTTCCCCCTCTCTAATCCATCCAGAAATCCGTTGGACTGCAAAGGTTGCTCTGAAGTCGTGCAGTCTCGGGCGGCAATGAGAACCGTCTCGCCGCACACACCGTGCGGCTTTCAGGATGGATCGGAAGTGCGAGCCAACCGTTTCTTTTACCAAGGGACTTCGATCGGCACGGACGAAAAACGATCCTCCCTCGATGCTGTTGGAAGACTTCCAGGAAGCGTACTCGACCAGCGTCGCGACCAATTGTTGGTTTAAGGGAATCGTGCGTTTGCCGTTCGATCGTTGGTTCTCTAAAGTCACATTGCTCCTCTCAACATCCAAATCCTCGTTTCTCAGGTGCATCGCGCTAAAGAGACTGCTTCCCGTGGCATATAGGAAAAGGATTAGAGCTTCAAAGGTTTGGGTTGGAATGCTTCCGTGCGCCCTGCTTCGAGAAGCAACGAGAATGTTTCGGACCTCAGCGGACGTATAGATGTGCGGAGTGAAAACCTGCGGCGCGTGTCGTGGCCGCAGGGGCATCTTGAAAGACGTGGCCCTACCACGATCCTGGTGAAACTGGATGAACTTCGCGACCAATGTAAAACGCTTGCTAACCGTGGCATGAGTTAATCCGTCTGCACGGAGATAGGAGTGAAGATCCTCTATGCGTAGTTCCTCGATGTCTTTGCTCTCTGCTCGACTACACAGTGAGCGTAGACATCCCGCCTGGTTTTTGTATGCGATGCCCTCGGCGCGGCGGTGAGCAAGGTATAGCTCTGCTGCTTCTAGAAGATTCATGCCACAGTCACCTCCATTTGGAAGAGTGAAACTCTGCGTAATGCGGCTTCATCGTGCCTGACGTAGCAACTGACAGTTCTAAGATTTCGATGTCCGAGAAAGTCTGCGATCTCGTGCAACGAAGATCCGGTTCGCAGAAGTTCAGTTGCGCAAGCGTGACGTAGAGCGTGAGCTCCAGCCGGCGAGGCCATGAGACCCAATCCTGAAATTCGCGAACGGACGATATAGGAGACAAGCGCGGGACATACCGGTCGATGCGGGATGGCAAGAGAGAGGAACAGGGCCCTGTCATCACATTGTGGTCGGCCTCGATGAAGGTATTCCATGACAGAATCTCTAAGTTCAGGCAAAACTGGGTAACACTGGCCCCGACCTCGTTTCGCTCTCGTCAGACTGAAGGTGCCTTCTTCCCAATCAAAACTGTCGAGTCGTAGTCGTGCAACCTCACTGCTCCGCAAACCATAAAGGGCACAAAGTAGGATCATGGCGCGAGCTCTGAGATCGCATGACGCATTCCCCTTCAGAGACGCGAGCAGCTTCCGCACATCATCCCATCGCAATCGGTTCCCTACATAGCGGGGCCTTGATAATCGCGGACGGATCACTCTCTGGTGAAAGTTGTTCGAACACCAGCCGTGGCGATTTGCGGCGCGAAAGAAGTCTTGCAGCATAGCCGCCTCGCTAGAAATGGTTCGGCTGTTGCAAGACTGGCGCTTCAAGTCTAAATATGCGTCGATGTCTTCCATCTTCACGTCCTCCAGCGAGGCACGACGAGATGCGAGCCATTCAAAGAAACGTCGCAGCCTCGAGCGCGCCGTGTCTCTAGTGGTCAAAGAGAGCCGCCGTTCTCGTCCGGTTTCGTCGAGATACAGCTTGAGGAAACCAGAAAACTGATTCGTGGCAGGAGGAGGTTTCAGCAGCATTCCCGTGAAACGCAAAAATTGTCGAGCGGTACCCTCGAACGTTCTTCGAGAATGGGGACCAGCCATTGGAGGTCTTCGGTGTTCCGTGGCGTAGCACCAAGCCGTTCCTGCGGCTGTGACTTGTTCGCACGTCACTAGGTTTGGCTCGGTCAGTCCCAAGTGACGGATGACCTGCAACAACATCGCAGAAACGACAGCCAATCTTCTTCGGCCAACCCCCAGTTGTCGAAGGTAGGCGAGGTACGATTCGCGCTCTCTTAGAAGAGGGGCCGCTTCGTGACGTGCGAGTGAATGTTTCGAAATATGAACGCCATCCACAAAATACCTCCAGCATATCCGGGGGGCCAACGATATGCTGGCTGAGTTGAGACGATCAAGGAGTTCGAGACTTCTGCGACGTTTAGGGCGGCTGGTGGTCCTACCTGGTCGAACACAGAGAATGCTCTTGAGCGCGAGACGGATCATCGCAGACGGGGGCGCAATGAAGCGCCGCGAAGCACACGAACACATCGTCCGTATTCGCAACGTCGGAAGCGACTCATTGTGCGAACGGTTTCACCACCTATAACGAAGCAAGGAAGGTCATCAGTTCTTCATCTTTTGACCAAGGCTTGCGTCCCCTGGCCGGACTGAGTTTTTGTAGGTCTTGCTTGAATCGATTGGGAACATAGGCAAGAAATTGTTCTGCGGCTGTAAGGCTCCGATATCCCATGTAGGTAGAGAGGGCAGGTATCAGCCTGTTGAGGTCATCCCCGCGTCGCATCCAATCATTCAGACGATGAACTGCGAAGGTGAAGCGCAGGTCCCGAAGGCGTGGAACACGGCCATCAACCTTCTTCTTCAATCCGGCAAGCTCCCTCAGGCGAACAAATCGTTCCTTAAGGTTGGAGAACCCCACCGAATTTCCATCTCTGCCGCATAGAACAAAACCGTGCCGTACGTCATTCTTATTCCGTGGCCGGAATCGAGCAAGATGCCGGACAAGTTCTGCGCCAATAGGAAGTGTCCGGGCGGCTTTCAGGAAGCTCTTTTCAATCAGGATCACCTTTCTCTTAAGGTCAATCGATGACCATCTCAGTCTGAGGGCTTCTTGCACCGTGATGCCAGTTGCATATGTCAGCAGAATAAGCAGGCGCAAAACTTTTGTATCTAGCTCGGAGGTCTTCGACTGACAGCGCTGAACATTCCTCAAGAGCAAGGCAATCTCGGCTTTTGTGTAGATGAACGGCCCAAGTGTCTCATGCGGCTTCGCAGGTTTGCGAAGCAAAAGCTCAGAGATCTGTCCTCGAGCTTGGGAGTATTCCAGGAAGCATTTAACTCCACTGAACTTCGCAATGCGAGTGACGGGCGCGCATGTAGGGCTGTTTGAAAAATTCCAGACAAGATCCGAAGTCACTTTACCGAGTTCTATATCTCCACAATGCTTGCAAAAGGCGAGGAGAGTGATTTCACTACTGTGGAAGGGGGAACCGCCATGTTGGCGTGTTTCCACATACTCCGCCACAGCATCTGCTAAACGCATAGAAGACCCCGCAAATCAATAGCTGCAACTTCGCGAAGCGCGCGAATGTCGGAATGGGCATAGATGCTCACAGACTGAATTCCTCTGTGTCCCAGGAAATCAGCGATACCGCGGAGCGAAGTGCCTTTTCTCAAGAGTTCTGTTGCACACGCATGGCGAAACGCGTGCATCCCCCAAGGTCGATCAAATGTCTTCTGCGCGTTGAGGATTTTCCGCACTGCACCACTGAAATTTTTCGCCGGTCGAAACGGAGAATGCAGTGTCAGGAATAATTCCCGGAAGTTACACTTCGGACGAATCCTGAGGTATCGGATAACCGCTTCGCCAACCTCAAATTGGAGTGGGAACTGCTGCGTTCTACCGCGCTTGGACCTCCTCACTGTCAGGATTTCGTTCTGCCAGTCAAAGTCCTCGAGGGTCAATTTGCGAATCTCCGAACGCCTGAGACCGTAAACAGAAGCGAGGAACAGAATTGCCCTTGCACGGATATGCGATGGATTCGATGTGTCCAATGACGCAAGCGTCGTTCGTACTTGCTTCCACGGAGGGCACCGAGGCGGACACTCCGTCACACTTTGCGGCGGGGTTCGTACCGTCTTGCTTAGGTTCTTGTGGTTCCACCCTCTTTCCTCCGCGTAGCGGAAAAATATCCGTATCGTGTGGCAGTTACCGATGATCGTGTGTCGGCTCCTGCCCTCGCTCTTACGTTCTGCAATGAACGCATCAATCTCAGTAAGAGACACACGCGAAAGATCCGGACATCTTGGTGTTAGCCACGCAAGGAAAACCTTCAATTCCGAGGCGCACGACTCGATGGAGGAGGGTGAGAAACCGCGATCCTGTCGTAACCAGGTGGCGAACTCTCCAAGTTGCTCTCGAAAGCAACATTCTTCGCGTTGCGAAAAGGTGTATGAATGTAAGTATTTTGTCCAGTGTCTTGCTACCGCAATGAAATACTTTCCCCGTTGCCGTAGAAGCTTCGGGTCCTGCGGCGATTCTTCACCTATCCAGAGCGGAAGGACGGAGACTATGTCGTCATCTGTCACTTCAGCTCCCGTCAGCCATCCTTGCGTGACGATATGGCAGAGCGTGGAAGCACGATCCGCGACGAACTGTCTCTGGTAACCCGACGAAAGCAACTTTCCTAGATAGTCCTGCCGCTCTGACAGCATCGGTGCTGATAGATGTCTCGCGATAGCATCGCGATGGACGAAGAGCCTTTCGATAACTCCCCGTGTGGCAGTAACCCCCGGCTGTTCGCACGCGTTCAACATTGGAAAACGTTACGCCAAGGTCGCCAACGTTTGGCAAGACAAATCTGAAGAGATTTCGCGCAACCGTCAACGTCGGAAGGCTCAGAACGGACAGTGCTCTGGAGGAGTTAGACTCTATCGTCATGCATCTGATCGAGCGTGCTCCTACCAACAGAAATCGGATAGGCGCCATCGCGAGAACACTCCACGTCCACGGGCCCTTGCAAATGTGAACCTTTCGCAGGACGATGATCTTTATGACGGTTGGGCCGGAAAGAAACGGAACAGCCCATTTCCATTGCCCTTACCGCTTCGAGCGGAGGAGATGCTGCTAGGCTTCCTGAATGCAGGAAAAGAGACGCGGGACGGTTCAAAGTCGGAAAGTTAGGTTAGGTCAATACATGGTGGTTGTATTCGTCGACGATACCCCTATGACCGAGCTCTCCGGTCCATTCACAGCGGAAGCATTGAACGCTTGCCGAGATAAGTTCTCTAATGAAAGAAATTCGTTTTCTATCGAATCTGCGGGTTATGGCAATACTCTGGTTTACCGAATCGACGATGTAGACGGGTATATTGCCGAACTCGCACTCAGGCGAATCTGCTAGCTGGCCGATCGACGTCCACACTACCCTGTCGTGCGGGTTGAGAGTCCCTAAGGGATGGCGATCAAAATCTGCTGGGAGCTTGCGGGCGGAATTTGGAGCTCGCCGCATCCTGTTTAGAAGAACCTGTAACTCCTGTACATCACAACACAACCGAGTCTTGCGGTCTTGCTTACGGGAGGATTGGCTGTCCTCATGGTAGCCGCTCAATCAGAACACTGTTCTCCTACAAACTTGGACGCGATTCGCGACAGGTTCATCGCAGGGTTCGATCTCGCGTCATCTCCGAGAGGCAACGCTTAGAAAGGAGTTGCGACGGAGCCTGTTAGCTATGGCACCGTCCACGTCGAAGCCAGTCAGACGATCACGACCCTCGACTCGGCATCACTCACGCGGGCAACGCCTGACTTCGGAGTTTGCTGATTGCGTGCCCGAACCGATTTTGTCGCCGCAGTCGGACGGTTTGCTTACGCGTGCTGCTTTCATTTTAAGACCGTGGTATTTCAGAATCGCGAAGAATACCTAGTGTGGTCTGCATGCGAGTTGCGCTTTACGAGGGGGCTCCATGCGTTGTCTCAGAGTGGCACCTCAGCTCTTGCTCAAAAGCCTTTAAACAGATCTTCCATCGTGAGGTCCAGTGCTTGAACTAGCGACCAGAGTGTGTCGATTCTTGCTGCAACAGCGCCATTTTCGATTTGACTCAGGTGCGAGCGTCCCACCCCCGCCATATCAGCGAGTTGTGCCTGAGACAACCCGCGATTCTCCCTCAATTCACTTAGGCGCCGGCCAAGTCGAATGGGAAAAGCGATTGCCATTTCCCATCGTTGCTTTTATCTTCAAAAGAGATGTTCGGTATGCCGAACATCGTGCGCCGAGGATTCTCACGCAGCAATATCGGAACCGTATCCGTAGACGCGAACCGAACGGAGAACCGCACGACCCGGAAGAAGCACTTCCAAGGAGCTGCCATGAGCGTCGAAGCCACAACGTGTTTTTCGAGCTCGGTGTTGGATATTGCTCACTTACACCAGCTTGACGATTCTGAACTCATAGAACAGTCAGGAGACATCCCTGCCGGTGCGCGGGCCGATGAATTGACTCTCAATCGTTTTTCTGACGAAGATTTGATGAGTCAGGTTCGCGATGGCGACAAGGAGGCGCTGACGATTTTATTCAGACGATATGCTCGTTCTGTGTTTCACGTCGGGAATAGGATCTTGCGAGATGCCGCGGAGGCAGAAGATTTACTCCAAGATGTTTTCGTCTTCGTGTCGCAGCGAGCAAGTTTCTTCGATCCTGCAAAGGGCTCCGCAATCTCGTGGGTAATTCAAATTGCATGTCACCGGTCCCTTGACCGCCGTCGTTACCTAAACACGCGCAATCATTATCATGTCGAAGAGTTCCGAGACGACGTCCTTTATCGGCCCCATCAAGAATCTACTGTCAATGGGATCGGCTGCAGGGAACTGCTCAACAAGTTCCGCGATGAATTGACACCCGATCAACGACAAACGTTGGAACTCCACTTCTTTGAGGGCTATACTTTCCACGAAATCGCGGGGAAGACGGGCCAGACATTAGGCAACGTCCGCCATCATCACTACCGAGGCCTCGAACGGCTTCGTGCCCTTGTCCTCCCGAGAAAACGCGACTAAAGTGAACGATTCGAAGCCGACAGCATCCGGGAAGCAGAACCCAGTGAACCCTCCATGGCACCATGAGTTCGAGGTTCTTTGCAGCCTCTATCCGTCCGGGGAACTGACGGAAGAGGAATGGGCGCTGCTGCAGATTCACCTCGCCTACTGCCAATCCTGCACCGCTCTTTTCGAGCAATATCAACACTTGGCAGAGAATGTCATGCCGCGCCTTGCCGCGGAGTCATTCCTCCAATCTGAACCAGAGCCACATCCGATCGATATGAAGGCGGCTGAGGACCGGCTGTTGCGGACTCTGGAGGCGACCCCAGCAATCGCGCAGTCCGCGACGGCAGGGAAGCGCCCCAAGAGCTTACCCTGGAAGCTATACGTTGGTTTACTGGCGGCCTCTTTGGCCGGAGTCGCTGCTCCGTTTGCGTTTCGATGGGCGCATCCTTCCCATGCTTCGATGAGTACAGTAAAGAATCCTCCATCTCCCATCGTGAACTCGCAGCCAGCTCCCGATCATACAGTCTCGCCAAACACGACGGATGTGCCGCAGCAGATGCCCGATCCGTCGCAGCGCGACGTCGCTCGACTTCAAAGTGAGCTCATGCTGGCCGATGCGCGATGGAAGGAGTCGGCATCCACTGCTGCCAGTGCCAAAGAACAGTTGGAGTCAGAGCAACGTGAACGGACGAAAATTGCCGGAGAGCTGGATATGGCGAACCAGCAGCTTGCAGCCGCTCGTTCCGAGACTCAAAGCCTTCGCGACAATATCTCTGTCTCAGCCACGGCAGCCAATCAGCAGGCCTGGCGAATCAACGCTCTCGAGGCACGGCTCCGGCAACTCAATGCATCGGCTGAAGAGAAAGACCGCATGTTGGCTTTGGATAAGGAGTTCCTCTCTCACGACCGGGAGATTCGGGATCTGATTGCGGCACGAAATCTCTACATCGCTGACATCTACGATGTCGCGCAGAATGGAAAGACGGCGAAGCCTTTCGGAAGAATCTTCTACACGAAGGACCGCTCGCTCGTCTTCTATGGATACGACCTCGATAAACAGAGTGGCCTAAAGCAAGCGGTTGCCTTTCAGGCATGGGGCAGCGGGGAAGACAAGAAGAACGTCAGCCTTGGACTCTTCTACCAAGATGAGAGCCACAAGCGCTGGGTGCTGCAATTTAACGACACGAAGACATTGGCACGCCTCAACATGGTATTCGTAACGGCAGAGCCACAGGGAGGCTCAACCAAGCCCACAGGCAAGCCGGTCTTACTGGCCTACCTCCAGGTGCAGCCGAACCATCCATAAATTTCTTGTGCGTGTTGGTACAAGTCTCTGCAGACAGCCGTAGACGGGATGAACCCAATTCATCCTGACTCTCTCGGAGTGCCGTTGCATGAAACGAAATGCCTGTGTCCTTTCTGGTCTGTGTCTTCTCGCACCTATCCTGCATGCACAATCCACCAACGCTACCATCAGCGGTGGCGTTACCGATGCCAGTGGACGCCTCATGTCCGATGTCGCCATCGACATCGTGAACGATGAAACAGGCGCCATCTATTCGGTAAAGACCAATACGCTCGGGATCTACTTTGTGCCGGTCCTGCCACCTGGGCACTATCACGTGCAAGCTTCGAAGCCAGGCTTCAAGACGTTGATCAAGCCAGACGTCATCCTCAATGTGCAGGGCGCCATCGCACTCAACTTTTCGCTGCCCGTAGGCGCCAAGTCGGAGAGCATTACAGTCGAGGCCGGAACGTCGCTTTTGAATACGACGAACGCTGCTGTGAGCACGGTTGTCGATCGCAGATTTGTCGCAAATATTCCACTCAATGGTCGTAGCTTTCAGGACCTCATCTCGATGACTCCGGGCGTTGTGACGCAGAGTCCGCAGGCCAACCAAGCCGTTGGCGCAAATGGGGATTTCAGCGTGAACGGCCAACGCAGTGAGAGTAACTACTACACCGTCGACGGTGTGAGTGGGAACGTTGCAGCAGGTGCACCCAATGGCGGTCCACAAGCTGCCACGAGTGGATCGGTGGGCGCGACGTCTGCGCTGGGAACCACCCAGAGCTTGATCTCCGTGGATGCGCTGCAGGAATTTCGTGTGTCGAGCTCGTCGTATTCTGCGGAGTACGGACGGACGCCTGGAGGTCAGTTCTCACTTCTCACTCGCTCCGGAACCAAAGTCTTCCATGGCACTGCGTTTGATTACCTCCGCAACAACGTTTTCGATGCCAACAACTGGTTCAACAACCATTACGGCAGAGCCGCCACGGCACTTCGCCAGAATGACTTCGGTGGGACACTGGGTGGCCCTGTGCCATTTGCTCGAGCGATCACCCAAGCGCATCCACTCTATTTCTTCGGTTCCTATGAAGGTCTGAGGCTGACACTGCCGCAGGCTGCTACGATCCAGTATGTTCCCGGCACCGCGATGCGGCAAGCCGTGCCAGTTGCGCTGCGTCCTGTGATGGATGCATTTCCGTTACCGACCGTAGGAGCCATCACCTATACAAGCGGGCTCGCACAATTTATTCAGGGCTATTCTCTTCCGAGCAAGATCGATTCCACCAGCGTCCGCATCGACAACACAACCACTTCGCGCCTTAGCATCTTCTTTCGTTACAGCGATACCCCAAGCTCGCTGCAGTCGCGGTCCCTGTCGGCGCTCACGACTACGGCGTTCGGCACACGGACCTACACTGCAGGCGCCACCAGTCAATTCACCGACAACGCGACCAATGAGTTTCGGCTTGGATATGCGCGCAGCACTTCAACCAACCGCGCGGAGATCGATGCATTTGGCGGCGCGACCCCGACAGACCTGAACGCGGCGCTCGGCAACGAGACCGCGGGAACGCCGGCGAGTGTGATGGAGTTGGTTTTCGCCGGCACCGGAAACTCGATTCTGCAAGTCGCCTCGACCGTTAACGAAAGCCACCAGTGGAACCTTGTGGACAGTTTCAATCTGAGTTTCGGTCAGCATCAACTGAAATTCGGTGTCGATTACCGTCACATCCAATCCCCGATTAGCCCATCATCGCCTAACGTTTCCGCGATCTTTCTTTCCTCCTCGACCGTCGCAAGAGGTGTAGCCGATCTCGGTATCCTCTCCAGGAAGCTTGGCGCAACGCCGGTCTTCAATGAGACTGCCATGTTCCTTCAGGATGAATGGCGCGCGTCGCCGACGTTGAATTTATCAGCTGGTCTGCGATGGGAAGTGAATCCCGCTCCCACGGAAGCCCATGGCAATAATGCGTTCACGCTGTCGGGGAACTTGAACGATCCCAAATCCCTCACAGTGGCACCCCGTGGGACACCTCTGTATCAGACGACCTGGTTGAACATCGCACCACGGCTCGGTGTGGCCTGGACCGCGAACAGCAAATCGGGATGGGAGACGGTCTTCCGGTCCGGCGGTGGCGTTTTCTTCGACACCGGCAGCCAAACCGCAACCATCGGTTTC
This sequence comes from Terriglobus sp. ADX1, assembly GCF_036877645.1. Lineage (NCBI taxonomy): Bacteria > Pseudomonadati > Acidobacteriota > Terriglobia > Terriglobales > Acidobacteriaceae > Terriglobus > Terriglobus sp. ADX1. Next base: position 56,798 of record NZ_JAEDXV010000014.1, on the reverse strand, counting down.
CAATATCTCGGATTTCTGGCGACAAGGACTCAATCCGGCGTCGCATTCCCAATCGCTTCGTCGCAACTCGCGTTCTCACCTTCGACAACCGCTCCCTATACCAGCACCAACGTCGTTGCGTTTCCTGCGCATATGCAACTGCCCTACACCTTGCAATGGAACGTCAGCGTACAACAGGCTCTTCATGGACCACAGACGCTGACGTTGTCCTATGTGGGGGCAAACGGTAGGCGACTACTGCAACAGCAGCAGTTGTCACTTGCGACTCTGAATCCAAACTTTGCCAACGTGACTATCCTTACATCGAACACAAGTTCGAACTACCAGGCGCTTCAGGCTCAGTTCCAACGCTCCGTGCAGCATGGCCTCCAGGTACTCGCCTCGTACACATGGGCGCATGCTCTCGACTTCGGCTCCAACGATGCGGCGCTGCCCTTGACACGCGGAAATGCGGACACCGATCTTCGGAGCAACTTCCAGGCCGGGCTGACATGGGAACTCCCCTCCGTTGCAACGAATCGAACTGCGAACGCGTTGCTCTCGGGATGGGGCTTCGACGGACGTCTCACCACGCGCACCGCCTTCCCCATCACGTTGACCGGCAATCTCCTGACGAATGCTGCGACGGGACAGACCTACTACGGCAACGTGAATCTTGTTCCGGGACAGCCCGTGTATCTCTACGGCGAGCAGTTTCCGGGAGGTCGCAGCGTGAATCGCGCTGCGTTTCAACTTCCCGCGTCGAGTGGAGCGGGAACTGCACCGCGTAACTTTGTGCGCGGCTTCGGCGCAACACAGGTTAACCTCGCCGTCCGTCGCTCTTTTCCGGTGTTCCGTGACCTCTCGCTGCAGTTTCGGGCCGAGGCATTCAATCTGCTGAACCATCCCATCTTTGGGCGAGTCGATGCGTCACTCACAAGTGCTACCTTCGGCCAGTCCACCCAGACGCTCAACCAGAGCCTTTCTACGCTGAGTTCCCAATATCAGCAGGGTGGCCCTCGTTCGCTCCAATTTGCTTTGAAGCTGCAGTTTTAGGCGAAAGGGGACGAGAGATGACAAGAACATTCAAGCAAATCGCAAACCTCCTTCGTATTGGATCCGCACTAGGTGTCATGGTCCTCAGCAATTCGGGAACCGCACAAGTACGTCGTGCGGTCTTACCTTCGGATTGCGTCACCGTGCGTCGGATACTGCAGGATGACGGTCGCCCTTCGATCCGCTTCAATCCGCAGGGCACAGCCGCCGCGTATCTAGTCCAAGTCCCGAATCTTGCATCGAACGTCAACGATGTTCGCCTCGATCTTGCCCCCGTGGGAGCAGGAGCAAAGGACGCGCAACATCTCTTCGTCGGAACCGACGTCTCGGGCTTGCAGTGGACAGACGACGGTCATGCGATCGCGTTGCTCGCAAAGCGAGGCGATCATGTCGTGATCATGAAGATATCGGTGCCGGGTGCTCACGTCAGTGTCCTTGCGAGGATCAGGGCCGACATTGCCGAGTTCAGCATCTCGAATGACGGAAAGACACTTGCCCTCGCAGTGAACGAGCCAAGGAGTACGAAGCTTGCGTTGCCCAGTCCCGAGGACGAAGCGCGTGGCTATCGCATTCCCTTTGAACGAACCCAAACCTCACTTCGGGCCAAGCGAAGAATTTACGTGCTACGAAAGACTCGGTTTGGTTGGACGCACCCGATGCCAGTGCATCTCCGCCTGCCCAACATGGAAGGGCGTGACACGTTCCCGTTTGTGTTGAATCTTCGCTTGAGCATATCGCCGAACGGTGAGTACTTGCTCTTCACTTACTTCGTCGACGCAGCAGATGCACCAAAGACATGGAGGAGTAGTGCCACGGTCCGCAGCATCACGACGACGGCGGGCGGGGTGGAACTCATGCCGGTGCTCAATCTGAAGACTGGTACTGCGACTCTGCCGTTCGAAGGCCCGTGGGCGTTGATCCCGCCCTCTTGGTCACCCGATAGTGCGTCATTCGTCGTGACGGCCAACTCACCTGCGAACTCCCGGTGGGATCAGGAAGATGAACGGCAACATCGAGCCGTCATGGATGCGACTCATCTCTTTGAAATCCGTGCCAAAGAGGGTACTGTTCGCCTCGTGCGCTCCGACCTGCATGGCTTTTATGGTCGACCGGCATTTTGGTCCAACGGCGGTGACCTGCTCTTGCGCACGGGCGACGGGGAACTGACGCACATGCAGCAAGAGGGAGATCAATGGCAAGAAGGGGAAACGGTTCGTCTCCCTTCTGCGCCTGGACAGTTCAAGATGGGAGAACTCGCGAGCAACGGATCAGTGGTTGTGGGCGATTTCGAGACACCATCTGTGGCGCCTTCACTGTTCGTGTACTCCATGGATCAACGCTTACCGCAACAAGTTATTCCATTAAATGAGCAGTTCAATACACTCACGCTCGCTCCGTATCGCCTGATTCATTGGAAGACCTCGACTGGATTTCGAGCGACAGGCTACTTATACATGCCTCCGAACTATGACCCTCACCGGGCCTATCCACTGGTGATTCATGCGTATCCTGCAGCATCGAATTTCTTCTGCGATAGTGGCTTCAATCACATGCCTTCATTCGCTCCGCAACCGATCGCGAATGCTGGCATGTTGTATCTCATCCGCATTTACACCGATGGCGCCCGGCAGACGGATGAACAGGAGCACGCGCCGCCAGGTTATCCGGGGCAACTTTCCGAAGCAGCATTTCAAACCGACGTTTGGGACAGCGCAGTCGATCAACTTGCCGCGGAAGGCATTGTGGACCCGCACAAGGTTGGCGTTATCGGCTTCAGTCGCTCCGGTTGGTATACGGAGTTCGCTCTGACGCACGGTCGAACGAAGTACGCAGCGGCGACGGTTGCAGATAACGTTCAATACAGCCTTGGTGAATACTGGCTCATCCATTCCAGTGGGACACTCCAAGGCTATGACGCCATGTATGGGGGACCACCGTATGGTGACAGCCTCAACAACTGGCTCGATCACTCCATTTCGTTCAACCTTCAGAAAATCCAAGCACCGATATTGATGGAAGTTATGGGGTACGGAGTCCACTACACAGACGTGGATACAGCGCCGAGCAATATCGTGCTCAAGACAGAGGTATTCACGGGTCTCAACCGTCTGGGGAAGCCTGTTGAGATGTACTACTATCCCCTAGAAAATCATCAGCCCGATGATCCTCTGGCTCGATTGGCATCGTTGCAGAGGAACCTCGACTGGTATGCCTTCTGGCTCGAGGATGTTGAGCGCCCGGGCAGTGTCGATCCACAACAATATGTCCGATGGCGTGCGCTGAGGAAAGCCCGCATGGGAGAGTGACGAGAGAAATTCAATCAAGCGGAATGGACCGGGTCAGCCTGCCTATAGAGAGACCGATAGGACACAGGGCCGGTTATGCTGACCATTGCCTGAGGACTAAATCCAACAAAGCTTAACAAACGATTCGAGCGATGAGTCCAGAAGGCTGCGCGCGGATCCAACGCGCAGCTCCTAGACAAGAGGCGACAGCTTTACTCATCGGCCTCATACGCAGATGCGGTGTTTAGGCTCTGATCCCCCGCAGAACTGTTGTCCTGCATAACGGCGGCCTTCGGGATACCCATGACAGACTTGCTTGCTATCACGGAGGACAGTACAGCTGGTTTGATGTAGCGCATGGTGTTTCTCCTTTGGTGCGTGTTTTCCGCATGGACCATCCATGTGGAACCTGTTCGCCTGATTCCAGATAGGCGAAATTTGAACGGGTGTTGATGAACGAGCCTCTATCGACGCCAAGAGAGGGCAACTACTCATCGGCCTCGTATGCTGCCGATGCGCTGTAGCTAGGCGCACCCGCTTGAACGTTTTCTACGAGCGCCGTCGCCTTCGGGGTTCCTTGAACGGAGTTGAATGTCATCTCGGAGCACCGTATCGCCGGTCGGATGTAGTACATATCGGAATGTCCTTCCCTTCAGTGTGAAAGTGAATACGCGTGCGACCTAAGCCACAGTTCGAGAAGGCATGTTCGAATGAGCGCTGGAGCCCACCGGGTCTCAACGCCGAGCGACGCTCGTTGAAGATAGGCATCGAACTGATCCTTGTCGACGTAGCCCTGATGGACGAGGTGGGATGTGGCCATCACATCTCGCATCCGCACCGTTGACACAGAAATCGTGTGCATTGGGCTGCGCGCGAGGTAGCCCTTCCGGCGTCGTTCAAGGACCGCTTCGGGAACAATCCCTTTGACCGCTCTGCGCATCAATGAACGGCGTCTCCCTGGCCGTACCAGTTGTTCGCTGGGCACCTGCAGCAGGAAATCCACCAGATCCCGGTCGAGGTAGGGAAATCGATACTCCCGCCGTTCTCCCAGTGTGAGTTGTGGATTGGGAAGTGTAGTCAGCAGGGTCTCCCATGTATTCGCGGTTGTGATTACGGTCGGCGTATTCCAGTTCTCCTCCCAAGCTGTACCCTGCGGAGTGTTTGAAATGTCGCGATGATGGTGGTCACTCTGGGAGATCGCCCATGGAGGACGATGCACGTTGCCAGGCTGACCACGGTAGGCATTCACTGAGAAGCGGACAGTCTCCCAGAGCTGGTACACGACGGGTTTCCTAGGACCAAGACTCCATGCAATCGCCCGCTTCCAGAGCACAGCAAACTGACAGCGAACCAGGTAGTCCGACAACTCGGGCAGTGGTGTCGGGACTCCGCCCAGAAGTTCATCACCTCCGAGTCCCGAAAGGAGGGTGCGGTATCCGCGATCCCTGATGCGCCGCTCGAATTCCTCTGCGTGCGTTCGCATGCACGGATCAAGACCTGGCAAGAGGGAAGTGCGTGTCTCGTCTTCGTCTAGTTCAAAGCTTGGACGAAGACCTGAAACATCCATGTGTTCTCCAGATTTGCCGCGCTGCGCCTCAACCTCGGTGAAGTAGGGGCGCTCGTTCCAACTCGGTTCCGAATCGTCAAAGAAGGAGACCGTATCCAGCAGATCGTGGGAGTTCCCCGTTTCCCGCTTTAGGAGATCGGAGATACACACAATCGTGGACGAATCCATGCCTCCGCTGAGATGGGCAAGAACGGGCGCACCGGGGACGGTTCTGCGCTGGACGGATTGCTTCAGAAGATCCAGGAAATGTTCTTCATACTCCTTATCGTGGCCATATCGGATCGTTCCCTTTGAATAGCAGCGCCAATGGGGCTTTTGATGACGGCGTCCGTCATGGAAAACAATGACGTGTCCCGGCGATACAGACTGGACTCCAACGTATGGCGTGATGTCACCGATGGAATCGCCACCCAGATATGCGTCAACGTAATCCTTGCGCAGCGCAGGAGAGTCTTGCTTCGCAACCAGAGTCTCGAGGAATGTCGACCATCGCAGTTCGCTTGATCGCTCTTCGAAGTAAAGTGAACGAGTGCCGGCATGATCTCGCGCAAGTGATAGCGCCTTGTCTGTTTCCGACCAGATAGCGAGAGCCCAATCGCCAACAAATCGTGAGCAGCATTCCATGCCCCATCGATGGAACGCGGCCAGCATGATGCGTCCATCCGAGACCTCTGGATCCGCGATGCCAAGCAAGCTGCGTAATTCAATGTGATTGTCCAATCTGCCGTCTAGGACCAGCATGTTCCCGCGTTCGTCTTGGATCGGACCGCTTTCCAGCCGAGAGCGATCATGGGTGTAGCAGGGCTGCTTCCCCATGCCGATCCGTCCTTTCGCGAACGCGAATGTGCCGTCCGGAGCCCATCGATAGGTGGGAATCGCGAGACGCAACACATCTTCTTCCCGTATCGTTGCCCCAACCTCGCGTCGCACTCCGAAGATCACGCTCATTCGGTCCCCCTGATTTCAGCAACGGTCCAAGGCCTGATAGATCTCACGCATGTAGGGCTTGTCGTTCACTACCGCCTCGCCGACTTCGACCCATGCATGCGATTTGAAAGGAAGCATCTGCGCTCCGATGAGCATCTCCGCAGGGAATCCATAACGACGGAAGAGCAACGTGGTCGCAGCTGACCGCTGCAGGCACAGCACCTGCTTGAAATAGAAAACACACGCAAGATCCATGGCGTGGTTTAACGCTTCGGGAGTTATCGCCGTTTCCTTGCATCGCCGCACTGGCTCTTTCGACACACGCAGGTGCAGGGCCTTGAAGTCACTTACGCGCATTATGGCTTCGAAGTACAGGAGCAGCCACCAACTCTTCAGCACCAGTCGCTTCATGGACCAACCTCTACGAAAATTCCAAACCCAACTCGCGACAAAGGAATGCAATTCGTCTTGTCAATGCTTCGATCCGCATGCTGAGCGGAAGAACCGGCGTGTGACCCCGCGCCTCGCTGTAATCCACTAGGACGGGAGCCAACTGTGCCTCTCGGTTTTGCAGCGCGGCTGCCATCTTTCGGACATGCGCTGGGTTGCAGCGGTCATCGCTGTCGCCGGTGACGAAGAGCGTCGCAGGGTAGTTCACACGTTCCTTTACTTGGTGGTAGGGAGAGTAGCTATACAACGCCAAGAAGTCTTCTTCATCAGTGATGGTTCCATACTCTGGTTGCCACCGCGAAGCCATGTCGAAGCGCTCATATCGAACCATATCCAATAACGGTGCGATGCAAAGGGCCGCGCGAAATAGCTCGGGGCGTTGTACAAGGGCGGCGCCCACGAGGAGACCCGAGTTCGATCCTCCGAAGATGGCCAAGCCGTCGACGCTTGCAAATCCACTGGCCTTCAACCAGTCGCCAGCGACGAGAAAATCTTCGATCGAGGTCTGGCGTCTTCTCCTCCGACCCCCTTCATGCCAAGCCGCTCCGAAGTCTCCTCCACCACGAATGTGAGGCAGCGCGAATGTAGCGCCGAACTCCAGCAGAATATTCACCAGTACAGAGAATTGCGGCATCCCGGGCACGCCGAAGCCGCCGTAGGCCGTCATGACACAAGTCGCTGGACGTCTCTGCTCCTTCCGGTCCTTGGACACGACTGTGATCGGGACCATGGTTCCGTCCGCGGACACATAGCTACTGTCGAGCACTTCAAGCTTCCCTACGTCCTGGGTTTCTGAAGACGCTTGCCATAACTGAGTCGTCCTATCGATCGCAGAGAACTCGTAGATGGATGGCGCGGAAGCGAACGACTCGCAACGCAGAAAGAGGCTGTCTTGTGCTCCAGCAAGTGTAGGCAACAGAGTCGCAGTCCTGTCTTTTGGAAGGTTCACAACGCCGCGATCTTCGCCATCCAGGCTCCACCATCGAATCTCGTTTTTTCTCTCGTAAAAACGCTGCACGACGAATCCATCGCGTACTAACATCACCTGACGCAGCAATCCGGGCATCTCTGGAATCGCGGTTTGCAGTTCACGTCCATTGCAATCAAACTCTGCGTATCTGCCGTTGCCTGTACCGGCGAGAGTCTTGGCGAAGATGCGCCCTTGTGAAAGAACCGGAAAGAAGGGAAGTCGCTGCCTGCGAAAGACGTGATGCCAGCACTTCGGAAAGTCGTCCGCAAGCCTCGCAACCCACAAGTCGAGCACATCATCCGGACCGTCGCGATAGATGTGGATCAGGCCAACGTGAACGTCGTCAGAAGTCAGTAACATGCGGCTAAAAGGGGTCAACGGCACGCGAAAACATATGCTGTCTCGAGAGAGAGTATCGAAGGCATGCCAACGAACGGTGTGTTCTTTAGACAGTGAATCCGTGTCCCGACAGTAGAAAAAACCTCGCTCGATCTCATTCAGGACAAGCCCTCGAAACCAGTCGGCTTCGACGTCCGTGTCTAGGTCGATGCCACGCTCGACATCCAGCACATGAATCGTCCTCCTATCGGTGCCCCCATAGCGCAGCTCGTAGGCAAGGAGCCTCCCTGTAGGGGAAACTCGATGAATCTTGACGGAGGCGAAGGGATCTTTCGGTGCGGTAACAAGAACTTCTTCGCGCTTCGCGGCTACATCATGCACATAGATGCTGGCCTGCTCCTCACCCTTGGCGCGGCGGCGATAGAAATAGCGTGTCCCGATCCGTACCGGCTGATCGACGACAGTTACGTTGAGAAAAGTCTCGACACGGGATCGAATCTCAGACAGTGCAGGGCATCCATCGAAGTACTCCCGACACCGTTGAGCTTGACCACGAATCCATTGTTCCGTTGCTGGAAGCGAGCGATCTTCGAGCCACCGATACGGATCGGGCACGTGAATGCCATGCAGCACATCTTCTTCTGGCCGAAGTTCAAAGTCGTGGGCGGGTATCATGCGAACTCCTGCTCGAGCGTGGCAACTGCTCGATCCATGTGACGCGCGAGAGTTCGTGCATACGAGAATCGTGCCGGAGATTCCCGATCAGTCGAATTGAGCCAGTCGCCACGTCCGTACAGGGCTGACGCGGCCGCGATGAGTGGCATATATCGGATTGCCTCGACCAAACGATCGTGGTCAACGAGGTCGCACCATTCTCCGCAATAGATCCTAAGAAGGTTCTGACGCACCCACTCTCTCGCGGTGTCATCGATGACTCGATTGAGGAGAAGCACATGCTGTAGAGAGGCGAGAGGGTAGCCCACGTACGCCTCACTCCAGTCGATGAAGATGCAACGTTCGCCAAGGAGCACGTTGCCAGGATTCAAATCACCGTGGACCAAGCATGTCGGGATGCCCAGGCTATTGGTATATGTACACACCTTCTTGAGCGTCTCAAAGATCTTCCGCAGCCGGTTCGACGCGATAGGTGGCACTCGCGACGAAGTTTGGTGGCTCATCGCCAAGTCGAGATAACCGCAGAGCTTGTCGGCGTCAGCCGCGATTGTCGAGAGTTGCTGATCAAACGCCCCTAGCTGCAGAAGCGGTTCGACAAGCGAGATCGTGTGTATTTGTAGCCTAGCGAGGCAGGACACGACCTCTCGCAAGATCACAAGCGCCGACTGCGGTTCGGTCGGTAGCTCCTGCAACGGCATCGGACCGTCCTCCATGAGCAATGCATTCCACTCCTCATGGAAGGCAATAAGTGAAGGAAGAAATTGTGCTGTCGGTTGATCGGGCCGCGAGAGAAAGCGCGTAACACCAGTCTCGTGAATGTTTGGGGAACCGACAGCCTTCAACCAACACGCGTGGCCATCATCCAGATGAAACTTCATCAGGCAAAACCCGGACCCGACATGGAGCTGTTCTGTCTGGGCTTTGCTTGCAACTTTCTTTCGCGTTACCGATTCGACCCATGAGATCGCCTCATCGAGCCAGCCGATACGCATCATGGATTCACGAGAGTTGATCGACACGCAGGAAAATACAAAGTCTCTCAGAAGCCCCGCGAAATGTTCATCGAGGAGGTGTAGCAGTGGGACCGCAGTGAGATCGGCGTCTGCGTAGGGGGCGAGCAATTCCGTAATCGCGTAATTTGTAGTGCCATCGAACTGATCACAAAAGAATCCCACAACGAAGGTAGTTACGTTCCAGCGTGCAAGAAGCTCCCTTCGGAGTTCTTCCGCATGTCGGCTGTGCAATGGAAGACGCGCCACCGGAAGGCGATATCCTCCGGGACGCTTTAGGACGAGCGACGACCGCGAGGCCGCATCGACAATCAGAACGCGACAGTGCAGCATGTCTGGAACGAAATCGCTGTTGCTCATGATCGGTCGTCTCCCGATCCGAGCAGGTCTCGAGAAGCAAGAGCCTCGATGAAATCTCGTACATCTCTTGCGATGGTCGGGATCGCTTCGCCTGTTCGCTCTGCGAGGGCGGTGATGATGGCATTCGTGGTCTGTCCACGACCAAGTTCCTGCCATACAAACGCCCCCGTCGTATTGAGCGTCGTGATGGTACCTCTGTCAACGTCGAGGATAGCGGCACCATCGTGATTGACGATGCTACGAAGACTTTGTCCCGCATGGCTCATCAAGGTCCTCCCCAGGCGTTGCACTCAGAAGAAATGAGCTCGACGGGGGTGAGACTAACTCCTCTCGGAATGAGCGCAACAACGAATCATTGAGTCGGCCAAACTTACGCCGATCATTTCGCGGCAATGATCGAGGAGATGCATCAGATTGTTATGACACAGGGATCACTGGTTTCGGAGATGGCGTCTGCGTCCGCTTGTATTTTCCCAAAACAAGACAGTCGCCATGCTTCACGCAGGCGCGATTTTGCGACATAGATCGTCTTCAAACGTCTCATGGCATTTAGTCTCGCTGCACACCAATTGCTTTGGGCAGCGGTAGGCCACTTGCACTCAGAAGGCTCAAGGCCTCATGGATTGTCCCCTTGGTTTCAAGCGTTTCTCTCCTCCCGAATCAACAACCCGTGGAGGTTTTGATCGTGTATCAAGCCGTATCGAAAGAAGACATCGCTGATCGGTTGATTCATCTTCGTAATCTCTATCGGCAACGCCGTCCGTCGAACGATCGAGAGCGTATCGCCCATGAGAAACGAGAGGCGATAACGAAGAACCTACTCGACAATTTGTTCCGGACAAGCGAACATCCTACGTTACGCACCGTCCTCGACGTTGCGAAGATCTTTTCCCTGACCCTCGACGGGGCGCATCGACTCTTCGGCTACGATCTCGATGCCATTCGGCACTTTGACATCTATCTCAACGGGGGCCGGACACACATCATTGACGCATATCCCTACAACAGAGACTTCCTCATCGACCTTCCATTGCGGTTGGGAAGTGTCGAGGCCTTCCGATCCAAGACGGCTCTCCCTGACCTCGTTCCCGAGTGGCAGACCGATCTGCCAATCCGTGTGATGGAAGATCCAGTCTGGACACGCCCTGGGGCTTTTTATGTACACGTCGGAACAAAGGACAGTCTCGGATCGAGTCTTCCTCCGGGATGCACGGCGCTCGTGGAGCCGATTACGCGACCGGAGGAACAGCGTCCAGACCCTCGTTCGATCTATCTCCTCCAGTTCGGCAATGGTTACCGGTGTAGTCGATGTGTTGTCACGGGTAAGAAGCTCTTCCTCATCAGTGAGCATCGCATGATGGGCCAACGCGAGTTCTCCTATCCTGGAGCGGTTCGCATCGCGGGACGCGTGCGGGTCTTTTCCCTGGCGCTGCCGTTGCCTGAGTACCCCGATCTGGGGCCTTTGCCCTCTTCACCCCGACCAGCTCCATTGGTTCTTCCCTGGGAACACACCTCATGGGACCGCCTATTCCGAGCCAAACATCATCGCTTCGTTCGTCCGCGACAGGAGAAATCGTTCATTCAACATGTTCTGCAATCGGTGTTCCAGAGACAACTGACGGAGCGCACGGAACGAAGATACCGCCGTCCTTCCTCCTCGCAACCCCACATCGACACGTTGATCCAAATGGTCCTCAGCAACTCGACCCGCTATAGCGATGCCCTGCATGCTGGTCGGATGCTTCCATCCGATTGTGGCCGTCTCTCGTTGGAAACCTTGCTCCGATCAAACGCTCTGGACGAGGTGGCGGGAACACGCCGAAGAGGCCGTCATCCAGAGCCCGCTGAGAGTTGGCACGCACTTCGCGACCGCTATGCGGAATGGCCCACACCCTTGTCGATGACCTTTCCCAATCTGCAGTCCCTCGCGGACCGAATTGTTCGACTGCCCGACGGCGCGGACGTGAAAGGACTGTCCCCACAACTCTCGCCCGGCTCGGTTCTTTTCCTCGATAAACCTTCTCTAATCTCAGATCGTTCCTTCTATGAACCCGCAGGGCGGGAAGGATGGGGCAGGCGTCTCTATGCCTTTCAAAAAGGCACACATATCATTTGCGGCTTTCTTCGCACTGCACACGGTCGTTACGAACTCTTCGGCAGCGATCAGGGCCGGACAGCGATTTCGCTCTTGAGCGACGATTTGAGTCGCTTGCATCGTGTCAGTGGAGTGGCAGTTCCTGTTTGATTTCGCATCGAGGCGGATGTACGTGAGATAAAACTGGGTCCCGTTGCGGCGACGTTTTCGAGACGAAGGAGCATCTGGCTCGGCCAGTCTTAGCCCAGTCAGCGTTGGCTCGTAGAAGATCACGGATGGATAGAGCGTCAGTGAATTAAATAAGGTAGGTGGTTCCTCTGGCTGGGGCCTTCGGCAGATAGGGGGTGTTTCGGATGAGGAACATTGATCGACTGCGCTCCGATAGTCACATATGGAGCCGCCTGTGCCGTCTCAGTATGCACTGCGATGCCGAACTGTCGGCACTCAATCATGATTCAGAAAGCCCGCGTTCGCGGCCCTGTCAGCTCATGTCAGTCTAATCATCAGAGAATTGGCTCGTTACAGCTCGCCCTATCGCGCTCGTCACCAAGCCCATATTGTCGATTCAGGAAGCCGCGGCACTGCTTGTGATGATCCCGTCAGACGGTGACGCGGCTCTTTGAGTACGAAAAGGACTTCTTCGTATTAGAAGGACCCGAAACCTGGAAGAAGCGGAAGCTCCGCACAAACCGTATCCCTCGCATCGTTTGACCGCGTTGTCAGAAACCAGAGCAATTAAGAGGCACAACCCCAAGAAGTAGCGCAGTCCGCTTGGCAAATTGTTCGGAGCCGGGGGCAGGTGTGGGCATCGCATGGAGACTGACAACTCCGTCAGAGTTCTCGCTCTGTCTCCTGCGTTCACTGGGCATTCTGAGGCCGCCTATGCTTCAATCGTAAGCGAGTGTAAACTTCAACCGCAGAATCGGGCCCGTAGAAAGAAACGCGTCGGCCAAGCGACCGCCTCCAACGTTCCCGAAGGATCAATGCGGAATCTAACTGAGGCTACCGTTTGAGAGCCTATGTGCTGCAATCACAGATGACTATCGCCAGTGAAGGTGCTGTCCATAGTGACAATACTGGACGGGCCGGTGGCCCGTTTATTGTCGCTTCGGCTAGTTTTGCTGCGCACATCACTCAAGAATCAGCCGAACACCTTCCTCGATGTGCGGACTGCCTGTGAGAAGGATTGCAATGAATCGTCATCGGATTCTTATTGCAGAAGATCATGTTCGGCTTGCGGAGGCTTTTCGCAAGTTACTTGAGCCGGAGTTCGAGGTGATAGGTATCGTGTCGGACGGTCGCAGCCTTGTCCGGGAGGCGGTGCAGTTGCGGCCTGACCTCATCACGCTTGACCTTTCAATGCCTTTGTTCAATGTGAAGGAAGCTGGTCGACAATTGGCCGAGACCGCACCCAACACAAAACTGCTTATCGTCACCATGAACGAGGACGCGGAGATCGCCACACGAGCCCTGAACGGTTGGGCGGATGGCTATGTGCTTAAGAAGTCGGCTAGTTCTGAGTTGGTACATGCTGTTCGGGAAGTGCTAAGTGGAAGGCAGTACATGACTCCCAGGCTCATCCGCCGAGTTGAAGGATAGCCGTCATAGGGTGACGGTGGATTTGACCTATCCAATGTCGAGCGGCCCGAATGAGGACCTTGATTGACTTTATCGTTTGGTTAGCCGCAGATGGTTTCAGGCATCGCAGGTGAAGCTAAGCTGAGATGCCTGGATCATGCACTGGAGTCGTGGTCTATGACTGCGCCACCCAACGGTAACGAAGCAGTGATTGTGGTGCCGACCCCTACTTTGGAAGACACTGAGAAAGTGCCAGAGATCGCTTTCAGGCGCTCCTCCATCGTTACAAGCCCGAGGCCTGCGGGAGATCTGGCTGCCTCGAACCCATGTCCAAAGTCCCTCACAATCATCGTGAGTCGGGCCATTGCCACGCAGAAGTTTATTTCAACGCGGTCGCTACCACTGTGACGCGCGATGTTATTCAAAGCTTCCTGCGCCACGCGGTAGAAACAAAGCGACACCTCCTGTTGCATTTCCGGAAGGATCTCGGCACCTTTCAACTCGATGGTCAGATTATTTCGTTGCGCGATGCGTTTGCATAGATTCTGCAAAGCAACGTCCAAGCCGAGATGTTGCACCTGTGAGGAATGCAGTTGATGCGATAGATCGTGCACGTCCGTGACAAGAGAATCTACCTCTTGCAGGCATTCTCTCAGTGGTTGCGACTCGATTTCGTTTCCCGATTTGATGACCATTGAGTCGAGCTGCGCCGACACGAGCGAAAGCCGCTGGCCGATATCATCATGCAGTTCGCTGGCGACGCGCTTGCGTTCATCCTCGGTTGCATGAATCAAACGCATCGTCAGGCCACGGATCGCTACATTGGCACGTTGGCGGGCTCGTACCTGTGTAAATAACACCACTAGCAAAAGTGTCTGACCTATCAGTATCCCTGCAACTATCCAAACGTAATCCCGGTAGCGCTCCCACATGGTTAGCTCTCGAAATGTGATGGTGGTGTGGGGAGGCAATTTGCTCTCCGGAATCGCCCATCGCTTCAATTGCCGCCAGTCGACTACGACCTTATTTGGGGGGCCTTCCTCAACGGCCAGAGAAGCGACGGGAGTACCGCGAAGGATCTTCAAACTTAGCTCAGCCGCCGCATTCGTCTGCGCACCGAAATCGAACAGGCTGCCGCCTACGATTCCGCTACCAAGAACTCCCTGCAGGGTCCCGTATACCGGGGCATTGGAAGCGGCGGCAATCACGGGCGCGAGGTTTGCGGTGACGAACGTATTTCCCTCCTTGTCCTTGAAGAACGTAGTGAAGATCACAACGCTGTGTGGAGGTAGGCTAGAAAGTCGATTCACAAGCTGTGGCAGAGAGAGACCGTTTATGTAGGTGAAGTCCAGTCGTCCCTGGTATGGGCGGAACTCGCTCTCCGCAATGCCGCGTCGCGCGATCTCTCCTGGAGTTCCGCCCCCGATGTAGAAGATGTGTTGCACATCGGGTTGCAGCTGAAGTGCCAACTCGAGGGTGGGTGCGAAGCGAAAGAAACCATATACCCCGGTGGTGTTCAGCGGAAGCTGCGAGGGCCTACCATCGACGTCCGCAAAAACTCTCGGAACGGATGGCCATAGCCGTTCCCCGTATTGCGCGAGGAATCGCAGTGAGGGCGGCCCTATCGTCATGATGAGATCGAAGTGCTGTCCGGCATATTTGCGGGCAAAGGCATCGGCCATCGCCGCACTATCGGCGCCCAGTCGATCCTCATCGAGATATTCTTCAAATATCTGTACTGTAGGCTCGTGCCCAAGGACCTGACGAATCGCGTCTGACGCCGCGATGTTTGCGGGCGCATGTGAGTTTTCCATGTGCAGAACGAAGATATTCTTCGGAGGCGCAGATTGAGCACTGGCGGCAACGAAGAAACAAGTAGCGAGCAGTAAGGCCAAGCATCGGCTAGCTGTCATGGATGACAAACAGTATATTCTCACTCCGATTGGCTTAGGGGCGATTGAGCTTAACGGTACTAGGTGCAGTTGACGCGATTGGCCCCAGTCCCGCCCTCAGCAAGATCGCCAGTTCTATACAGGCTGGCTGTGGGTCCCAAACGCCCAGCAAGCAGAGAGTTCGTTCATCGCACTGAACTGTCGCATGCAAACCTCCTGAGAGGTGTCGATCCGCCAGATAAGAAAGCTTGATGCCGAGGTTTTCAAGGTCGTCTCGCAGTTCTTCGTAGCTCTCGAATGTGTGCGTTAAGGGACGACCGACTGCACGTACCCCACATCCTTTTGCAATGAAGATGTTTGGGTTAGCCGGCGATTTGCGGCTCATATCGATCCAAAACTCAGACTGGCGGGTCAACACCGGCTTACCTCGTCTTCACCGAAACAGGAACCTTCAGTCGTCGCTGTTCTCTCGGTCTCGAGTAAGTGAATTGCGTGTTGGCATTTCTTGCCGATGAGTCCTTTCGCTGGCATCGCATCGATACCACTCGACGGTGCAGAGGATGGAAACGGCAACGCGATACTCTTGCGGATTGGTTTGCGCGCAAGATGCTTTGACACATCGGTAGTTCGGAGAAAGCTCATGAAATGCTCCAAGACGGTTGCGTACTTGAAAGACGCTCGTCTGGAGCAATGCCGAGAAGGCTGAAGGCGAGAAAAGACTCTACAGCGAACTGTACGCTCTTTCCGATAAGCCTGCTCAGGATTGCAGTGGCGGTCTTTATCTCATCGATCCACGGCGTCACCGCAGCTATCCAGGGATACAGGCGCAAGCGTCAGCCCGCCTTCACACGCAGGAATAGCGTTTAAGCGACCAAAGCTCCTCAAATCTTTGTTGATGCATGAGCTTCGGGACCCAATGGTTTTTCGCATGAAGATTGGCGGCTATCGGTCGGAGACGGACTATTCGAAACTTGGCCCGGCGCCACTCATCGGAAGGTGCGTCATTCTTGCGGTGCGCACGTCACTGTGCAACTCCAAACGGCTATATGACAGCTAACACAACGACACCCTGAGCTTTACGAACGGCATAGGTGGGAAGGATAACTATGTCCACTACACCTAATGTCTTTGGTTTGTGCGATGAAGGATTAAGACTCTATTACGCATGGGAGAATCATCCCATCACACATATCCGTAGTGTGATCACGATTGGGCTGTGGGAGGCCGTTATCATGCACGCCGCGATATGCCCTTTCTGTGGTTCAACGAAAAACACTATGAATCGTTCAATTAAAAACACTGTGAATCACTAAACTGTCTGTACGTAATGGCTGCCACCATCCATACGCGGCCTAAATTCAAGTATTCCGCATAGTACCTACGGCCAAAACCGAACGGCCATCATCCTAGGGAAGGAGGCCACGTATGCGGAAAATTACCATAGCTGAATTTGGGACCGAATATGGCCTTTCTGCAGCCGGCACGTGGCTGGACATCGAAAGGGTTGCGAGTGCCGAACTCTCGTCGGAAGACCCTCAGCATCCTTTCGAGGGAGCACTGAGAACCGATACGGCAAAGGGCTGGAAAGCATCCGTTCCAGGAGCGCAACTGATACGGCTACGGTTTGACCATCCACAATCCGTGAAGCGCATCCATCTCGAATTTCGGGAGGAACAGGTAGATCGTTCGCAGGAAATAGCGCTGTTCGCGACTTCTATTGGCTCATCACGAAGAGAACTGGTGCGCCAGCAATGGGTATTCAACTCGCGCGGGGCGACTACTGAGGTTGAGGATTACTTCTTTGACTTGAAGGATGTTACGACGCTTGAGATCGAGATCGATCCGGGGCGGCACGACAAACATGTCTTTGCATCGTTACAGTCCATCCAGATTGGATAGTCAGTTCAGTCGGATAAGCAGTTCACGATTTCGCCAGATGGAGCACTCATCGCTTCGGTTCGCCTGTCGACCACGTACGAGAGATGAGGCCTTAAGCGATGGCTGTACACCTGATTAACCCCAGTGACAATTCCTTCGGAACTGCTGTCATCACTCCACGCTGGCTGTTCGTTTTGGCAGCCGCGACACCGGCTTCGATGGGAGACCCAACCCTGGTGGATGAATCGCTGGAGCAGCTCGATCCGGACACGATTCATGCTGGTGATGTCATTGGAATCAGCGTGCATACGGGAAACGCCTTGCGTGGATATGAGGTGGGAAGGCTTGCACACGAGCGCGGAGCCACGGTCGTCTACGGTGGTATTCATGCGACCCTCTTTCCGGAGGAGCCCTTCGCGCGTGGCTGGGCAGATGTCGTGGTGAAGGGTGACGGTGATGTAGCGTGGGGCAAAGTCCTGCTGGATATTCAGGCCGGCTGCGCCGGACGCATATATGAAGGTGGAAAGCTCGAAGGAGACCAGTTTCTGGCTGCGCGCTGGGATCTGATGCAGCCGGATAAGTACATGTGGGCTTCCGTGCAGACGATTCGCGGATGTCCAAAGCATTGCTCGTTTTGTTCTGTATGGCGCACCGACGGACAGAAGCCGCGACAAAGAACCTTCGAGAGCGTCATTGACGAGATCGTAGATCTCCGACGCAGAGGATTCCGTTTCATTGCGTTGGCGGATGACAACTTCTATCCGGTCACGCTGACGGACTTGCGACTGGCACGAGAACAGAACAATCTCGAACGTGTCGAATCTCTCTTACAGACTCGGAACGAACGCTTTTCCCTTATGGAGGAACTGGCAAAGCTGCCGAAGGACATGGTGTTTTTTACGCAGATCACCATGGAGTCAGCAGAAGACCCGG
Source organism: Terriglobus sp. ADX1 (assembly GCF_036877645.1). NCBI lineage: Bacteria > Pseudomonadati > Acidobacteriota > Terriglobia > Terriglobales > Acidobacteriaceae > Terriglobus > Terriglobus sp. ADX1. The sequence goes on along the minus strand of NZ_JAEDXV010000014.1, from coordinate 38,804 downwards.
AGTACCTGGACGCTATGCGACGGGCCAACATCAAGGGCGCACTTGTCGGCGTAGAAGCGGTTACGCCGGAAGGTCTGAAGGCCGTGTATAAGGACTTCAACTACTCAGGCGACAGATTGGTGCAGCAGCTACAGACCTTCCGAACGCACGGTCTTCATGTTTTAGGTTCATTCATCTTTGGCCTGCCGACCGACAAGCCGAGCACGTTTGGCGCGACCGTCGAACTGGCACTTAAAGCAGATGTGACGTTTGCCCAGTTTGTGATGATGACGCCGTTCCCCGGAACCGTTGATTTTGGCCGCTGGGAGAAAGAACAGTCGTTGCGTCCGGAAATGGTGCAAGGTACACCGATCACACGGTACTGGTTAATTCCCACGGCAATCCGACCCAAGATGTTCACGCCACATCCGAGCATGAGCTCTGACGACATCCGTGATCGCACCCAAGGTGTGTGGGACCGCTTTTATGAGTTCGGAGCGATCTGGAAACGCTCCGCCTGCACACCGACATTGCGTGCACGACTCGCATTCGTCCTGTTGTCCAAGCTTTATCGCCAGATGTATGCAGGAACCGGTATCTCGACCGACAGTGCCCGTCGCAAGAAAGCAAATACGTCCGCACGGTGGATTGCTCGGCAGACACGCAAAATCTTCCAGGCAAAGCCGATGCCTGAACTCAAATCTCCTGCCTGGGAACCACGTCCCAAAGGACGCCCCATCCTGACTCAGCTAACTACGGGAACCCCAGTTCAGCCCCGCGGTTGAGCGGTATACATCGTTCCTTTGGGACTGAAATATTCCAAGCCCAACCAGCGATTGACTGATCCTTCTCCCATGCCTGCTATTACAGCGTCGCGCGGACCCACCGCGCAGCACAGTCAATGTTGCACGCATTGTCGTGATGCCTCTTCGTCGCACCTCCGCGATGAAGAGAAGGACTTGGGGGCACCCTTCGCAGCCTGAGCAGCGCGACTCCACACAGATTCTCGCGACAGTCCGTAAGCACGACGGATCTGGGTGCGCTGAAGGTTATTCGTGCACGACCGAGATTCTCCTTTCTCGCCCACGGATATTCCTGATAAAAGGGTCGCTCTGGAGAAAGCTCGACATGCGTGTCGCGAACCCCGTTGTCTCTACTCACGTCAAGTATTGGATCAGAGCACTGCGTAATGGTAAGCCCCTCAAGAAAGAAATCGACGCCGATACCTTAGCGCAGATCATTGTTGTTTGGGACGCATTCGAGTCTGCCCAGTTAAAAACTGAGACGATCACGCAGGCACACTGGAGCAGCAAATATCGAATCCGCTTAGAGGACGTCACAATCCACGGCAACTTGGACCTTCATGAAGCGCGCAGTTCCAGCGGGCGAGCTTTACCTCCCGTGGAATTTAGCCACTGTACCTTCGATGAGACGATTCTCCTGTCACGGTCACATTTCGAGCAGCTCTCGTTTCGTGGATCGCGTTTTCGGTGGCTTCGTGCCAATGGTATTAAAGTCGATGGGACGTTGGATCTCTCTTTGGTGGCTAGCCTAGACGAGGACCGACCCACGGTCGAATTTCAGGGCATCCCCAGTTCGCCTGTCACGATGCGGCACGAGGACTCCTCCGACTTCCATTGTCCGCGTGTCCCGAAGCGTCCGAAAGATGCGGAGCCTTTACGGGCGATCGAGCCTCTGGAGCCCGTAATCGAAGTTTGTAACTTCGCTGAAGATGAAGGTGATCCCTTTCCGCTGTGTTGGGTCGAACTTCGAAATGCACAGATCGGCATTGACGTGGATGCGGGTGGTGCACACTTGGCTTGTCCTGCGGAGCGTCGCGGCAGCGACCTGTCCGACGGGGGTAGCGGGAAAAACATACGGAGGTATCGCTACTTCAATTCGCCACACGCGTGGTACGCCCTGGATCTCCGCGGAGCCAAGATCGAAGGCCGATTGAACATTAGTCAAGACGACCGATACGATGCAGACAAGCTACAGTCTGAAAGAAAGATAAATCCTGATGTATTCCGCGCAATCGGAGGTGTCAGCGTCGTACGTTGTCAGATCGGCGGATCAGTGTGTGCCTCGGGGGCCACGCTAATCGCATTAGAGGGGAACGCATTTAGCGCTGAGAGAACGGTGATCGGCGGCCGCTTGATGTTGGACTATGCCTGGGAAGGTCGGGACGAAATTGAACTGTTTCGAGCTTGGGGGTTCATCGATCTTACCGGTGCGCGAATCGGCTCTTCGATCAACATGCATTGTGCCGAGCTGCGATCCGATCACCATTCCCGTGCCGGACTTTTTGCCTCTGGATTGACGGTCGGCGGCAATTGCATTCTCAACTCGTTCTATCCAAGTTTCGCTCCAATCCCCCGTGGAAGACGACGTGAGAGTCTAGGTTTTTACTCGGAGGGCGGTGTGGCTCTCAGAGGCGCTACTATCCGAGGCACGCTCAACCTCACAGGTGCTCACCTCTGCGCAAATTCCTACGGTACTGCGCTCTTCGCTGTTGGAATGACCGTCGAGGGCGGAGCGCAAATGAAAGCTCAATGGTGTGACTCTAAAGAGGCGAGCAATACACCTTACTTCCGTCCGTTTCAAACGGACGGTCTCATACTTATGTCCGGCGCAACGATCGGCCGTGATCTGGAGTTTCGAGGGGCGATTCTGAGGTCGCCCAAGGACTGCGAACTACCCTACGTCGTTCATCCACATCAAGAGCATGCTTCCCTCGTAGCGGAACAAGTGCAGATCAAAGGGTCGTTTCAGTTTTTACCTTTAGAACAGAAGAACTCCGATAACTACGTGCGTTCGGAATCAAAGGGAGGCATGTGGCTCGCGCGATCTGTGGTCGGCGCGAACTTCGATATGAGGGGAGCTCGCCTGAGCACCGCTGGGAATGGACCGGTGCTTGATCTCACGTGTTTGCGTATCGCAGGAGATGCTGCTCTCAGCGCCAAATGGATCAAGGACGAAAATATTAGTTCGGTGGATGACGGAACAGTAACAATAGGAGCCGAGGGAGCGTTCACGCACATAGCTTCCTCAGGCGCGACGAAAAAGGGGCAATGCTTCGAGAGCACAGGCCAACTATGGTTACGGAGCGTGCGCATATCCGGCTTGCTTTACATGGGAGGGGCGCGGCTGGATGCGCCGAAAAAGCCTCTGCGAGATGGGCGAATGGGGATAGTCCTCGACGCAGTGGGACTTCACGTGTCGGGTTATGCGCATCTTGGTCTGTTTGATAAACATTCGACTTTGCCGTTAACGGCCAGCGGTGGGTTTGAACTTACGAGTACAGTATTCTCCGCAGGCCTTTCGATGCGGGGAGTTGAGATCACCTGTCATGTCGTTGAAGAGTTTTCGGCGCAAAGCCAAGCCGCACGATTTGTGAGACGGCCTGCGCTCCGGGCGAAAATGGCTACCATTCGTATGCTCGATCTCTCAAACGCGAAGTTTGTGGGATCTCTTCGCCTTCGGGGTCTTCAGTGCGAGCGGGGCGTTGATGCAACGAAAATGCGCGTACTTCACGGCTGCATTGATCTTTGGGATTCGCGTGTGGGATATCTGGAGATGAGTGACCTGTCACTTTATGGGATTCCTCCGTCTGACACCGACAAGCTGGCGAAGGACCATGTCGTTTCAGAGATGCTTTTTAAGGCGTTTCCTAAAGAAGGCAATGTGCCGGAATGTGTTGACGGGCCGCACATGGCCGCAGGGTTGGCACTTGAGCGAATCGCGAATGAATCGCCGGATGCACCTGCCCTAAGCCCGCGTCGTGAGAGTTCAGTTGATGTCATTGATTTTGGACAGATGAAGGTCGCAGGCAAACTGACCTTCAGTCGTGAACTCGAAAAGAAGATTACGTTTCGTCTCGAGAACAGCAATCGTCGGGAACCCGAAGAGGATATCAATTGTTCTGAACCAGCTGAGAACAGCGACCAACCGGTTTGGGTCCCAGTTCCGTGTTACATCGATCTTCGAGAGTGTGTGGTTGATTCGCTGGACGATGACAATGGCGCGGGATGGGGGTTGGACATGCCTTTGAAGTTACAGGGTTTCGTCTGCAGAAGAGCTCCTCTTCGCATCCCCGACAAAACCACCTTCGGCAATTGTGAACGTGATCTTCATACAGGCTTCTTCGTACCTTTTTCCTCCATGAGAAGGGCGTGGCGTAAGCTTCTCGGATTGAGGCCGGAGCTTCGATCCGATGCGCACATTGCCTTTCTAAACCGCCAATACGCCTCCCCTAAAAAAGCAAAGCTCGGCGAGTTTGCTCCTTCAGCATACGATCAGCTTGCCTCGGTTCTTCGTGAAGATGGCCAAGATAAGTTGGCTAACACCGTTCTGAGCAGCAAACTCGCGATGCGCCGTCGCGTCGAATACGGCGTTTCGCGTTACCGTCGCTTGTCATGGTTTCTCAGTTTCCGTCCCCTACAACGGTTTGCGTTGTGGGCCTTTGATTTTGGCTTCGACCACGGGCTCTCCACAACACGGTGTCTCGTGATGTTTGCAGTTACCCTCAGTCTTGGGGCGGGTCTCGTTTCGGTAGAGCGTGGACTCTTTGTGTATCCGACGCTCTTCTCGGAGTCCGGCAAATTAACATTCCGGCCACGGCTCAACAGTCACTTTCTCGCAACAAATCACATGGAAACCGCGCCGGGCCGACTGACTCTATTCTCAGACCCTTCAGGCAAGAAAATCTCGGTTTTACAGGTTCCTGAAGGTGACGGGGTTGAAGAAGTGCCGTGCGACCCGAACCGTATCAATGCATTCCTTTATGCTGCCGACACTATGGTTCCGGCACTCGACCTAGGGCAGGAACAGCTTTGTGAGGTTAAGCCAAAAGCTTGGCGTTGGCGGTATCTCCAGGCGTCCTCTACAGCTTTGGGATGGCTGGTAACATCGATCACACTCCTCACCGTACCCGGCTTCCTGCGGAAGCGTGCGGAGAGGGAAGGTTAGTAACATCCTGATCCATGCATTGGTTGCCTTCGGATTGTTTCGTCAAGAATTAAGTGCCGGGTTGCATCTGCTCAGCTCTGCCGAGAGTTTGTCTAGGAACTCACGATAGAGCGCTCAATGCTCAGGAGGCCTCAAAGTCACGAGTTGGAACGCAATTGGTGGTGGTTCCCGACGGGTGTGATGAAGTCTGCTGGCGAGCGTATCCATGAACTGAAAGAAGCAGCTTGTCGTGGAAGATAATGGCTACCGGCACAATCAGGATAGTATCAGCGTCCGCAGGCTATTGATAAAGCCTCCACCGTTGGCCTAGATCAATCATCACCAGGATGAAATGCACCCGGCGCAGACCTTTAGCCTCGCGCACCAACGCGAGATGTTGCGCGGACATTCGAACTTGCGCTCACAGGTTCAGTGATGGAGGTATCGTCAACATTGCGGATGATCCGCCATGCACACTGTACGACGTGGCTCGATCCGTTGGCGTCACCATTGAAGCCTCTGCTCGGCCTCTTGAAAACTCATGGAGGGGCCGGATACAAGCTAAGCCGCAGGCTCGGTTTCAGGCCGACCATCGCGACAATCAGCCATGCTATCGCGGAAGGAATTGTGTAGTTCGTCAGTCTGAAATCCAGACGAGCTGTAAATTCAGAACTGCAGGCGCCGCAACTAGACCGACATGGTCAACGCTTGGATGAACTGCTGTTTCGCGAAGTGGAGAAGCTTGGCTTTCGAGATCAGAGGTCGACTTCGTTTCCTTGCGTGGGCGCGTGTATATCGCTCTTCAACATCGGAAGGGAGGCTATTCCGGTTGGCAAAGACAAATCCGAAGAGATTTTGTCGCGTTCATGTTGGAAGACTAAGGCCATTCACTTTCGCAGCGAGGCAGAGGAAGCGGGTCCGACGGGTGAGTGGCTTGTGGTCGCTCCTGCATTTACTGTCGGCTGAGAGTTCAGAAGACACGCCTGAATGGTGTAACGATACTCTCGTCTGCGTCGTGTTGCAGTCGTAGATTGCTGACACAAGCAGCATGGTCTCGTCCCAGATTTCCATTTTGGATCGCGAGCTAGCCCGTTGATTTGATGCAACCAATGATCGTCGTCATCGTCGAAGGGTCGTTGTCGAATCCCCCGTGGGTTGTACTCCTTGTATCTGGACCCGGGGAGGTGAAAACCTTGACGTTTTTTAAATCCGCAATTCCTGCGGTGCCACTGAAATACTTCTCCATCCCAAGAATCGGAGTGATGGTCCCTTTCTCAAAAGATTGAGAAACCAGGTAAAGCAGGGAACGGCTATAGCCAAGAATCGGCTTGCAGGTATTGTCTTTCTGTTCGACATCATCACTCATGTGGAATTCGTTGAACTGTTTCACACGAGATTCTTGGAGTGCTGGAATCACGCACTGTTCGAACAGATCCCGACGACATGCGGGCGCCATGAGATTTACCGTGGCGAAGTTCCAATTCAGTCGTTTCACAATCCAGCTATGGACGATTGCGCCGGCGGAGTGGCCAATCAGATGCAATCTTACTTTTGCAGGGTCTAACCCAACTTCTTGCCAGGCGTCATACAGCAGCACACCGCCGCCCTGGCCCGCAGATATCGCATCCGCGTTTTGCTTCATTTCACCCCAAACGGCCGTGCCGGGAACTGTGAGCATTTTCTCGAGTCGTTCATCCCACCATGCCTTTGTCTTATCCCAAAATCCACCGGTAATACGTTGCTGAGTCGCAAGGAGATCCGCAACACGGTCTTTCAAGGTTGACCATAAGTCCGTCTCCCACATAAGAAATATGGGAAAAATCTTCGCGTCGTAGAGCGCAGGTATCCATCGGGCGGCCGTATCTGCCGCATCGTCTTCCGATGTGAGGCCACCATGTGCGTAGATGGCAATATCAACGACATCACCTATTGATAAACCCCATTTGGAACGTGCTTCATTCAGGTGATTTGTGAGCAGCGCTGTTAGATCCGACTGCTGAGTACGAAACTCGCCAGTGTTGCTAAGCAGTCCATTGTTTTCCATGTCCACAATGAAAGGATCAATTTCACGATCGCGCAATGTGTTGTCAACCGCTAAGGTGACAGCGCCAGATGCATTTGTTCTCAGGCTCGGTGCTGCTGCAATTTCGAGATGAAGACTGCTGACAACACCAAGCTGGCCGACCCAGCAATCCATCGCATTATCTAGCCAGTCCTGGTAGGTAAGGATGGCACGGCCTTTCGTGGCCCATGAAACATCCCAAGAGTTCTGAATGATGAAACCATCCTTTGTGTAACCCAGGATTGCGAATGCGTGTCCTCCATCCGCGGCGGTGGCCTTTTGATAGGGGATAGTCCAGTATCCCTCCTTTGATACTTTCGCTCCCTTCTTCCAAGTCTCCCAGCCTTGATGACAGGCTGCGCTGGCATAAATTGCACCGACCTCGTTGAGTGCACTCTGCATATCTGTGATGGATTGGTTATCGATCCGGTAGTACGCTCCCAAAGGCCGCTTCGCAGAATCTTGCCACCAATCCTCAGTCGGATTCTTCTGTGGATCCGGCATAACGAATGAGGGCCAAAGGGTAGCAGCGCAAGCTCCATGCTTGAACCAGCCCTTCATAGCTCCACGGAGGCTCGAACCTGTGTCTGCATTGGGATCCCCAGGGAATTCGTCGTATCTCCGAGCCATGGAGTAGAGCATGAACGGAGAGACGGGAGTTACTTCCCTCTCACGTTTAGAGCGAAATTGAAGATGATAGATGACGCTTGCAAGTGCAAATCCAGTGCATGCGTTGCTCTGTTCCTGATCAAGCACAGGAACATCCACTTCTGGGGCAAGAACTTCCAGGGGGGCAGCTCTTACTGTTGGCATATAGGTTCGATCCCGAAGATCGATGCTGTCGGGAACGACATTCTTCTTACGGGCCGGTCTCGCTGCCTTCGGTAGCTCATCTGTCTGCTTTTTGGCATTACGAAGAGAGGAAGTCATCATTACTCCTGTTAGAGAAGTAGCTGCCACCACAAAGAGTACGCCTGAGTCCGATCATGGTGGCGACTCGAATCGCCAGAAACTAATAGTAGGTCGAAGTTCAGCCGATATCAGTAATTTCTCGGCCCAACTCGATGTGTCGGTTGGTTGGCGCGTCGCGCGATCCGTAAGCGAGTCAAGGAGGACTGCTTCGCGTCGTCGCGTCACTTTTTGTAGCCCTGAACTTATTGCCTGCTTGAACCGACGGATGCGAGATAGCGCAATGAAGCTAAAGAAGGAAGAAAAAAATAGGCACCGCCACGTACACGCACAAAACGGGGAAGCCCTTCCACTGTTTTTCGTTCTCCGAATCGTGTTCCAGCAAGGCTGAAGCAGTTTGAGGGCGCGGCGCCCTCAATGGTCTCGCGGCTCCCTATCAATGGATCGCTTTCGTCGGTAAGGGCGTCGAACTTTGTGCTCATAAGCCACGCGCTCTGCAGAAACTCGAATTGTCTGGCTAAGTTTGCATTGAGACACATGAAGTGAAGGCCCTTGCCTTTGTCCTGATCGCTAGATGGGGGCAAAACCGGGCTTCCTGCGTATTCGCGTCCGCGGCGAAGGATCCGATGGAATCTCGACGAGGCTTTGGCATCAGAGTGCAACGTCTTGTGCCCCAATCCCAAGAGCGTCAGAAACCGCGTGATGCCGGTTACTGGTGGCGAGGGAAGGTCCCCATTGCGTGGATTCGCTCTTCGGATATGTGCCCCGAACGGACATTTCACGGCGTCGGGATCCGAGGAGAAATCGAACTGATTATGGAAGTCATTCCTATCGACACCTGGGATGATATGGCTCGATGGAGCCGCCAAGGGTGAGCCGTCCTTTCGACGGCCGACCATTGCTGCGGCCATCGTCTCCGCAGCCTCATCATCATCGGTATGTTCCCTCACGAATCGCCAGAACTCCTCTACATCTTGTTCCAATGTGCGGAGAACAAGATAGGAACCATTGCGGCCGAAGTCTCGCATGTCCGCTTGCTCCTCGGCGATTGGAAGAACCTCAGCGGAGGCTGAGTCCAAAGGCAATAGCGGCCTATCCGTATAGTGGTTGTATTCGTTGGGATAACCGAGGAGCACTTCGCCAAGACAGATCCGGTTGGTATATGCATCCTCAATCTGTCGCGGGACTCTTGATCGTTCCCAATCGAACTCCGGCTGACTTACTCCGTCAGTAAATCCGAAGGGTTCCACGCCGTCGAGGTTTGAGGTCTTGAGCTCAGTTACTACCTCAAATGCAGCGTCCCATTGCGGTGTGAGAATCGATCCCTTCCATGTCTCCAATGTAGCTGGACGTGCATACAGCATAAAGAGCACATCGGCATGGTTGGATTTGGAGCCCCAAAGCCACTGGTCCGGCGAACTATCGCCGACATCGCCGAGTAGTCTTGCACGTGCGCTGTCATCGAGTCCTACCTTGAATTCGGTCGAAAACTGCGACAGAAGTTCTGTGGAACATCCAAGGTTGCGCAGTCCCTCATACGTGAACGCGACTTGAAGGGCAGTTTGTGGCGCCTCAGACCGAATAACCGCATTGGCGACTGGAGCAGTGTCAAGCCAAAGGCGAGCTTGATCCGCATCCTTGATCGTGGCCAAAAGGAAGCAGGACTCTGTGAGCTTGCCGTAGCCAAAGCGCACGATGCCTTGAATTGCCTCGAATTCAACGGAATTCATAGATAGGCTTCTCCTTAGATCAACGCCAACCATGCCACAGCGTCCTTCTCACTCATGGATCGCTTCTGTAGACCGGCATGAATCAGGAGATTGCGATGTTTGTTTGCGGCGGTCAAACCGGGATGTGCGTTAAACCAAACCTCTGTGGGCAACTGATGTCGACGCAGTACACGCTTGAATGTCTGTTCGTCCTGGCACCCATCCAGAAGTAGCCATCTTGTGCGCGGATATCCAATGCCATTGCTAAACGTTAAATTCAGGCCGAAACCAACCTTGTTGATGAAGTCATCCATATAACTTTCCAGACTGCCGTCGTAGATGCTAGAAAACAGCATTCTCTGACCGCCATCCATAAAAACCCATCGCGCGAAATGAATCGTGGAGACGCGGGCTAAGTTGCCGCGGTAGTACAAATGGCGAGCTGCGTAGTCGGTGAACAGGAGCAGAAAACGTACAATCCAGAGTCGTAGAATGCCAGGCTTCAAACTGCCGAAAACGTTAAATTGGTTTGTCACTTCATGGTTCTCCATCTGGAGAAGCTCCTCCGAATGATTCGGATCGACCGGCGGCGCTACGCCAGGGTCGATCTTTTCCCAACGTCGTATCCGGAATAGTAAGAAGGGAAGAAGAAGTAATAGAAGTGGCGAGAGGACAGTCAGCATCATTGGAATGAAAACCAGGTTGAAAGCGTGCCGAATCTGCCATGTGAATGGAGTGGGCAAAGGTGGAGTAAGCTGAATCGTCCCATTTTCTTGGCATCTCTCAACAGCGGACTGTAACGCGAGCCGAATCTGTTCGGCAGAATTTGCAGCCTCATAAATTGTTTCTGTACTTAGCTTTTGTTTCAGAAAACGTCGTAAGAGCTCCTCCTCTCTCACCTGTATCACGGTACGGCCGCGCCAATTTACATAGGAAGCCGCCGGGCTAACTCTGCTGCGCCCGAGCCATTCCTCTAGATCGGATTCACGGGTGAAACTCGCGCAGTGTGTGAAGATTGCTACCAATCCATTTCTGCATGTTCGGATTAGGTCATTTCGAAACACGGACTCTTCGCCGTCAATTTCCGCAAGAAAAACGAGATATTCCGGCAACCCCGTCGTAGACAGGCCGTAAATCTCACGATCTTCTTTCGCAAGGTCCCGGACGATCAACAAACGTGCATAGTGAAGCTGAGGGAACGCGTGCAGAGCGATGAGGCCGTTCTGAGGGTCGTAAACACCCGGTTTCTTATTCATCGCACAGAGAAGCTGATGGACTGTGGTGGCAGTTCCGGGCAGAAGCGCAGCTGAATACATCACAGTGCTCTGAGGGGTCATGGCAGATCACTTGAGCTCGGCTCAAAGTGCGGTTCAGCGTTCATGCGATGTCGTAAGTCCGAGAGAGCCGTGTACATCACCTTACGCGCACGGCTCTGGTTTCCAAGGGGACGATGATCGGCAATGCAATGCCAAGGGTTGAACGACAGCAGGCGTGCCATCTTCGCCGCGTACGCAAAGTCGACGGCTTGTTGAGGCAAGCGCAATGTCGCTACTGTTACGCGCGGAGAAAGGTTTTCCGGCCATAAGACGCTAGCATTCTCCAAAGGCATGCGAAACGAATCCGTCTGTACCTGAACCTTCATGTCGAGGTCTACCGTCTCACGTGAAAGCCTTTGTTCCAGTGCCAAACGCAGATAGTCATCGGGTGGTCTTCTAGGCAGCCGAGGCACTGGAGTACGGTGGCCTGATTTAGGCCAAAAGGAGTATTGCATTGCCTGGCCTTCGCCCATTAGATAGGGAACGCAACTGAAATAGGGGGCTTCCAGCGGGCTACTTTGCGTCTTTGTCCAGAGTCCTTGCATTATCAGATCGAGCACGTGACTCTGCCTTAAATTCAGGAAGTGGTAAATGGTTGCATTTTGTAGGCTAGCTCGCTGCAGACTTGCATTCGACTGTATGTCACCCGTGACAAAGGTGGGTGTGCAGACGGCGAGAAAGTCTTGAGTGAACCTTTCTTCATGCAGCAATTTGGGACCTGTAACCTCAAGGATCTTAACGCTGATGCTCATGAAGCCTACATCGTCAATATCCGGAGTAATGTAAGGTCCGGCCCGGAGAAACGTACTAACGCAGGAAGGGTACGAGGCTCACTAAAAACTCCCTTCGCAAGATTTGCCGGCAATCCGTCGTGCACAATGAATTCACCCCGAACAATGCCGTGAGTCTTGGTATTCCCGCCGCGTTCGAAACCGCCAGGTTTCCAGAGGCTAGTCATTTGCCGGCGGAAGCTGGCGATAACGTCCCGGTTGAATTCGTCTTCGTGCGGAAACGTTCGCTCCTGTGCCAGAGCAAGATGTTCGTCGGAGCGTCTTGAGTTCATGAATGCGGTGATCCAATGTGCAATCGGATCTCGTAACGTGGCATCGAAGACGGGGCGTATCCAGGGATCGATACGTCGCTCCATCTGAATGAGTCGAATAACCAAATCAGCCGTGACGTCTTTAATCCATGATCCCGTCTGGGCTCTCGGAATTGGCTGGCTTCGATTCGTTACAACACGCGGTTCGGCCATCCAGTTAGCTCCCGAACGAGGTTTAGACCGGCCAGATGTGAGTGAGCCGGTTGAGATCAACGCCTATGCTGCTCCAAACTGAAGCGAGAAATGGATGGTCCTTTTTGTATCCCAATAGACGAGACCTAGATATAGCTGAGGACCGACGAGGCGTATTTCATCGCGCACATGCTTTGCAAGAAGGGATGTTTTCGAGTAGTCGAGGACTATGCAGTCTTTGCCGTCGAAGAGACTCTGGCCGACGTAGACCTGAGCGACAATCGCATTCACTCCAAGAGCCGAGATTCGATTTGTCAGCGTCCCATGCTTAGCGTCAAATGTTTTCCCTTGCCAGGCAAATATGTTGATGATGGACGCGATGTCACGCGTAAACTTCGTGCCGGCTGGGATAATAGCCTGACCATCGGCCTCCCCATCCGGGATAGCACCCACAGTGCCGCCTTTGAAAACATCGTCCAGTTGGCTGTCGGAAAGGTCTAAAAGATCGGAAGCGGAGTAAGACATGCGCACCACCTTGTTGCCGTTAAGGCAAACTTGCTACGAATGCGACTGCTTCGATTGCTCAGAAAACACTATTCGCCTGGCCACTCTGCGTGTCAACAAAAATTAGAACTAAGACGTGAAAGGGAGTATGAATGACTTACTGTCGTGATCTGTTTGAGTCCTGCAATATGTCCGCGGCAGCTTTTTCGCCAACTACATATACGGGGCAGGCCAGAAAGAATCCCGGGATTCGAGGAAAGATAGAGGCATCAACAAGTCGTAGGCCTCTCGTGCCATGTACCCTGAAGCGGCTATCGACGACTCCGCCGCTTTCAGGATCTCCTATGGGGCAAGTACAGGAGGCGTGATGCCCCCACGCCTGGTCGCGAATATATTGTCGGATTTGGTCGACACTCTCGACTTCTAGTCCGGGAAATTCTTCTTTTTCAATCAAACCTTTAGTGATGAGTGATGAGCTGATGCGGCGAACAAATTGAACCCCCTCCACGACTGCGTCCAGATCTTGGTCATTGTCGGATGTCCCTTCCTCGAAGTACGCGAAATTGATTAACGGAGTGTCCCTGGGGTCGGGCGACCGCAACGACACATGGCCAGCCCGGTTGTCAGTGTGTGCTTTCAGCACCGCCCATGTCAGACAGTTTGTATCCGTGACGAAGCTGCGAGAGTATCCAGGAGCGTACCCTTTAAAGCTGCCCAGAAACGCAACGCAAAACAGGTCAGGAGCGACTCTGTTGCCAGAGCGACGAAAAACTGCAAGCACAGAGCCATTCGTAGCGTATGCCCCACCACGACAACGCTCCCACTGCGCAAACTGGGGGTCTGTTGTGTCAAACCGCGCATCCTGCAAGATATGCCATGCGGGAAAATTCATGCGATACACGATGCTTATCTCGTACCTGTCCTGCAGGTTCTTCCCCACACCGTGAAGATGATTTCGCAGTGGGATTCCAAAGTTCTCGAGATGCTCACGAGGCCCGATTCCGGATAGCATGAGCAATTGCGGCGTGTTAAAGGCGCCTCCGCTCAGGATCACCTCATGGCTCGCGAAAACACGCCTAAGCTCCCCTTCTGATTCACTAGGACTGGCGTGTGCCCGATACAAGCGGGCGCCTTTCGAGTATTCAACTCCGATGGCCCGGTTCGAGTCATCGAAAATGATGCGGGTGGCAAGGGCGTTGAGCTCAACGCGGAGGCGATCTGGATAACGCCTCTGAATATCCAGCACTCGCTCGCGTGTGCCGGTTCTCGCGTGCTGGTGCGTGGTCAATGGCAGATAGCGGATGCCAAACGCATCCTCACCACATGTTCGGTCGTCATTCGGGTCAAGCATTCCCTGGAAGAACCAACGCAGGCGATGCGCAAAGTGGCCCAGTTCCTGATTCGCATTTCGCGCTGAGGTCAGAATCGTATCCAGCAAATCTCGGTTCGAGAGCGATAACATGGGGATGGCCTTCTCCGTTTGCAGCCATCCACGAAAGCCGTGCCGGGACGGGTTGAAACCGAAGTATGCAGCGAAGCGGTGAAGTGGGAGATAACGGCATTTCTCCAGACGTTGGAAGTAACGACGCATCTGTTTTGGGTTCCAGCCGTGGTCGCCCGTGAGTGTCTCAATGGCAGCCCAATCCTCATCAGCGGGATATACGAAGATCATCGCGTTATGCGCGGTGCATCCACCGAGCGTTCCCGCTCGTGGATATAACACTCCGTCTACTGGCGCTCCAGCATAGTCCCTTCCATATTTCGGGTCTCGTTCCTGCTGTTGCTGATTGCGGTAATGCCGAACGAAGAAGTCCCAGCGCAGAGCTTCATTTTCGGAAGCAAACGGGTGAAAACACGGAACATCGTAGGTGCTTGGAAGTCGATCGGAATCCGGATAAGCAGGATCGCCTCCCTGTTCCAGCCGTGGGTCTGCTCCCGCTTCCAATAAAATAACCGTGCGCCCGGACTCGGCGAGCCGTGTTGCTACTGTGCCGCCACCCGCTCCTGAACCCACAACAATATATTCTGCTTCCGCAATGTGGTCCATCAGCACCTCAAATAATGACTAACGTCTCTCGCGGCGCGATCTATGTCTGATCACCGCGCGAGCGAAAAGCATCCAAGCTGTCTTCTTGAAATCAATTCAGATTGTTACTTACATCCCTTTCTACCTTGTGGTAAAAAGTACACCTTCCTGGTTCGTTTAATTAGTTGCTTCGAACAGGTGGACGTTTCTTACTTAGCCAGGTCCGGAGGGTCGCATGAGCGTCCTAAAGCGTCTTGTGTGGGTAATCTCTGCTTTGCTTGCTTGTGCATTGATTGTGGTCTATTTCCTTATCCACCCAATCATCCTCTTTCATCCCAAAGACGAAGCCATGCTTGCCGGGCGCAGCGCAGCATCCTTTCCATCTGCGGATGAAGACTACTATCACGACATGGACGGCGCCATCTCTCTTTCACCGGAGGAGATTAAGGGGCGAAATATGTGGCTTGCGTGGACCGGAGGTGATGATCGCCTATGGGACACCCTGGCCACCACCAGTCTGGGTACCTTGGACTTTCTAAAGACGATCTCTTCTCGACCCGGTCTAAAAGCCTCTCGCAGCAACCGCTGGAATTATCTGGGATTAGTGAACGAACCTTGCTATACGCAGGCGTCCGGTCCGGACCCAAAGCGATATGGACTCTGGCTTGATACGCGCGATCCTGCGTGCGGTCCCGATCCTTTCGAAAACGAAAAAAAGTACCCTGGGGTAAAGCTCGGAGCCAGAGGCAAGACCCTGCCGATCGGCTCGTTCTATGGGTACGCAACGGGCATCGTCGGTCTCCGGCTGTTTCCAAACCCAGCGTTCGATGAAAAGGCCGCCAAGCGTTGGGATCCAGAACGTTATTACAACGATCCGGCCTATTACAACGACAAGAATCTTGTTCGACCATATCGGGTCGGTATGTCATGCGGATTCTGTCACGTGGGTCCGAACCCATTGAAGCCCCCCGCTGATCCGGAAAATCCCAAGTGGGAAAACTTAAGTTCGAATGTTGGTGCCCAGTATTTCTGGATTGATCGTGTCTTTGCATGGCAATCCGACATGAGCAACTTTCCGGTGCAACTGTTCCACGCGTCACGACCGGGAACGCTGGACACATCACTCATTTCCACGGACAACATCAACAACCCCCGCAGCATGAATGCGGTATACGATCTTCCCTCCCGCATGGCGGCCGCACAGCGTTGGGGACGTGAAACGTTGCGCGGCGGCGAACAGAACAATAAGCAACTGAATGACTTCATTTCATCTGGCCCATTGACGAACTTCTACCGCGCTCCTGATTTGGTGGAGACGCCGCGGGTGCTGAAGGACGGTGCTGATTCCGTAGGAATTTTGGGAGCGCTCAACCGCGTATATCTCAACATCGGGCTCTATAGCGAAGAGTGGACGAAGCACTTTCGCCCCCTTGTTGGTGGTCAGGATGTAAGTCCGATTGAGATTAAGACGGCGAATGAAAAGTCCGTTTATTGGCAAGTAACACAGCAGCAAACACCTAACATGGCTTTGTTTTTCCTGAAGAGTACTGCTGGGCATCACTTGAAAGATGCACCGGGCGGCGACGCCTATCTGACGAGAGACCAAGTGCAATTGGAACGTGGAAAGACAGTATTTGCAGACCGTTGCGCACGTTGCCATTCCAGTAAAATTCCGCAACCCGCTCCGGGACTTGATCCGAATGGTTGTTCCGGAAAGGACTACCTAAATTGCTGGAACCGATACTGGGCCTGGACAAAGACAGATGATTTCAAAAGGAAAATGCAGGTCATCGTACATGAGCCTGATTTTCTTGAGAACAACTATCTATCTACGGACCAGCGTGTCCCAGTCACATTGCTAAAGACAAATGCCTGCAGTCCGCTAGCGACGAACGCGATTGCGGGCAATATTTGGGATAATTTCTCGTCAAGCACTTACAAGGAGCTTCCATCTGCAGGAACCATCACCGTATACCACCCGTACACGGGCGAGCAAAGTGCGTTTGTGCTTCCTGCAGGAGGCCGTGGATACACAAGGCCTCCATCTTTGATCAGTGCCTGGTCGACCGCACCATTCCTATTGAATAACAGTGTGGGGACGTTCGATCCAAGCCCATCCGTTGAGGCGCGAATGCGTTCATTTCAGGATGCCATTGAAAAGCTGCTGTGGCCCGAACGTCGCGACAAAGACTCTCTGCTTCCAGATAAACTGCCTGGTGCGATGGACCGTACCACGCAACAGAGTTTTCTTTCGATCCCTGCGGGTTTCATCCCTCCGGAGTTGCGACCTCTGCTGAGTCCGGGGAGCAGGTTATTGCCGTCGGTCTTTGGTGAGGAATCGATTCGTATCGGGCCTATTCCTTCGGGTACACCGGTTGACCTCCTAGCCAATCTTGACCTGCTTGGAGAAGGAGTAAGCCCGGAGGAACGGCCAGCACGCCAGCAGCGTGTTGTTCGGCTTCTGGTGAAGCTAAAGTTCGATCTAGCCGCGCTTCCCGCAGGAGCAAGCGACGCCGAAGCACAACGCGTATTCGCGAATGTATTACCGGAAATGCTTGCCCTAAGTAAGTGCCCGGATTATGTGGCGAATAGGGGGCACTATTTCGGCACCAGCTACTATCCCGAGGAACCGGCCTTAAGCGACTCGGATAAACGGGCACTGATCGAGTTCATCAAGACTTTCTGAGTTCGACAAACGCGGCATTTATTTCCAGTGCATTACGCTCCCCGCGTAGTCGGCTAGGTATACGTGGCCGTTGTAAATCACAGGCTGGGAGAACTTCGAGAAAACAAACCGTTCCGACGTCCATAGGGTTCGGATACGACCTCCCGCGAAACTCGTCAGATCGTACGCTACAAGGCGCCCAGTTGTAATCGTTCGGTTGGCATCGCCATCCGGGATTGCGCACCAGGCGATGCCGTCTGCTCCCTGGTTTGAGCTCACCGAACAAAAACCGCCAGGCATGCCACCATGTTGGGCGGTGGACTGGGAGGAAGCCATCTCCGTGCCGCGGGCTACGTAAGTCATCGTTCCGTTCTGATTCACTCTCCATACCTGAAGCGGAGAGTTCTCAGCAAATGCCAGAACATATAGTGAGGAATCGGGTGCCAGAAATTGCGCTAGCGGCGAATGAATATGCCTGGTCTTGCCACCAGGAAACCGATTCAATCCAGGAAGGGAAGCAGGGCAGGAGTCCATACCCAGATCCCAGCCCAATTGATACATTCTGACTTTCGCGCAATTGGCCTTAGCGTTGGCGAAGTCAGCGGGGTGGCTGTCAGGAAAATTCGAGATATTCGTCAAGTATCCGATGCCATCCTTTCCCGCTGTCAGATAGAGATTGAAGCGCTGCAGCAGCGTGCCGGAAAGGTGTGCGTCCTGGTCTCCCCATTGCGCTCCGCATTCCGGTGTCATTGGCATTCTGGCGCCAGGCGGTGGATCGCTCGGAGCTGAGTCACCCGCGACTTTGTTTGAGATCATTGCCTTCGGTTGCGTAAGTTGTGCGTTGGCGCACGTCCTTGCCGAGTCACTGTATGGAGCCCAAGCATGAAGAACCGTTAGCTTTGCGGGGGCGGTGGCAGTGGGCGGGATAAGCTGCAACTGCATCACGGCCTCACCAAAGGTCGTGGTGCCGTTGAAAGGTCCATTTCCCGCACCGACATAGATAAGACCGTCGGAGTCGATGGAGGGACCACCGCCCGACATCCAGATACCCGCGCGCGTAGAAATTGCAGCCTTGATCTGGTTGTCTAACGTATCAAAAGCAAGAATCCACCCGGTTGCATTTTCGCCTGTTTCCGTGAAGGAACCTGCGGCAATCAGGACAAACCGAATGCCATTGTGAGACCAGAGGGCAAGGGCGGCCCTCTGTTTACGGGGAGCAGTCGCGTAGCGCTGTCCGTTGCTAGTCGCATCGATCAGCGTGGTCGCGACCACATTGCCGCTGCGTGTGTCGATCACATACATGCGCTGTGACATGGACTGTTGCGAGCCGCTTCCATCGGAGGAGCAGGTTGCTACCTGATAGAGCTTGTGGGTAGAAGCATCGATCACTCCTGTACTCAGCATCCCAAAGTGATCATTCACACGCCACATATCATTTTCGGGAACTGAGCGTACAGGAGTGCACAAAGCAGGTGTCTGCCAGATCGCCGCACCATCTTCCGGTCGCACACCACGGATCACATTTGCCTCAGAGGCAAGGATCATGACGGCGCCATCGACGAGTGGTTGGGCTTCGCAGCCTCTTGCGTCGCCAATACACGGAATGCGAGGCTGCATCTGGAGGCCGGAACGTACCTTGGCTGAGGTAAGGGTTGTCTCGTTTCGTGTTTCGGAGGTTCGCGCGACATCGTAGGACTTAGTGAATACTTGTGCCGCAAGCGTAGAAGATACAAGGAGGCCAAGAGCGAGTAGTTTCATAAGGTCACCGTGATGTCAGAGAAGTCGAGTGGATCTGCAAGCGGAAGAATCTGATTCAAGACCTTCGCTATCGTTGCCTTAGTTGCGGTGTTTTTTGCTTATGTATCTACAGCGTATGGAATCAGTATTTCCGCGTTTCGTTTTCAGTGAGTCTTCCATGGTGGACAACGAACCTTTGGATTCAATGAACAGTGGGAACGAATCCCGCTCAACTCAGCTTCACAAAGTAATTCCATGCGCGTGTCACTCAACGCTTCAATCCGAGCTCTTTCGCAATATAGGGCGCCGTTCGGCTTTCGCGACTCGCTGCTACAGCTTCCGGTGTGCCCTCCGCGACGATACAGCCACCCTCCGCGCCAGCACCAGGGCCGATGTCGATAACCCAGTCGCTGGCGGCGATCACATCCATGTCATGTTCGACTAGGACGACCGTGTTGCCCAGCGAGACCAATCTGTTGAGCTGCTTTAAGAGTCGCACCACGTCCTCAGGATGCAGCCCTGTCGTGGGCTCATCCAGGATATAAAGAGAATTTCCACGACCCGTGCGCTGCAGTTCTGTCGCCAGCTTCACGCGCTGAGCTTCACCTCCAGACAGCTCTGTTGCTGGTTGTCCGAGACGTAAATATCCAAGACCCACCTCTTGAAGAACAGCCAACGCGTGATGGATTGCCAGAACACTTTCAAAAAACTTCAGCGCCTCGTCAACGCGAAGACTCAGCACGTCTGCGATGCTCTTGCCCTCGTACTTTATTTGAAGCGTCTGCTCGTTGAACCGTGCTCCATGGCAAACGGGACAAGGCGAATACACACTCGGCAGGAATAAGAGTTCAACGCACACTTGTCCCTCGCCTTTGCACATTTCGCAGCGGCCTTTCGCCACGTTGAACGAAAAACGGCCGGCGTCGTATTTTCTCGACCGCGCAAGTTTCGTTGATGCAAATACCCCGCGCACATCATCAAACAGCCCCGTATAGGTAGCTATGTTTGAGCGAGGCGTGCGGCCAATTGGCTTTTGATCGACACGGACGAGTCGTCGAATGTCGTGTACGCCCGCTACTATTCTTCCGAGCGTCCTGTCCGATGACTCGTGCAGTTCGGGCTCATCGTCATTCGACGGATCTTGAATGAGTTGACCAAGTTGCTGCGCAACCAGATCAACCAAAGCCTGGCTCACGAGTGTGGATTTGCCGGATCCGGAAACACCTGTGACGGAAGTCATAACCCCGAGTGGGATCCCCACGTTCAAATCCTTCAGGTTGTTCCGCGTCACAGCCTCCAGTTGCAACCACCCTTGGGGACTTCGTCTGAAAGGGACACTCAACCCCGTCTTACGAAAAAGGTGCTTCGCAGTTACTGAGCTTTCCACGTGTCGCAGCCCATCCATTGGACCGCTATACAGAATCTGTCCGCCATTCGTGCCCGCGCCGGGGCCAACATCTACAATCCAGTCGGCCGCGCGGACCACGTCAACCTCATGCTCTACAACGAACAGAGAATTGCCGCCCCTCTTTAACGCATTCAGCGCTTTCAATAAAGTCTCTGTGTCTGAGGGATGGAGGCCGGCGGATGGCTCGTCGAGCACATACACCACGCCAAACAGATTCGAATGTAACTGCGTGGCCAGGCGCAAACGTTGCAACTCACCGGGTGATAGCGTGGGCGTGCTTCGCTCCATACTTAGATAGCCCAGGCCCAGTTCAATCAGCACTTGCAGGCGCGCAATCGCATCCTGCGTAATCCGCTGCGCTGTTGCCGCCTTCTCCGGCGAGTCTCGGTACTCTGTTGTCGTAGCGGTAGAGTATGGTTGGAGTTGCGCCATCAACCGGTTCAGTGGCAGCCGGGTCATCTCTGTGATGTCCATACCCGCAAAAGTCACAGCGAGTGCATCCGTCCGAAGGCGCTTGCCATGACACAGCGGACATTCCTGGCTCAACATGTATCGTGACACGCGCTGCTTCATCATTGCGCTCTGCGATTTTCCGAAGGTTTCCATCACGTAGCGCCGGGCGCTCGTGAAAGTGCCCATGTAACTGGGTTCGAGTTTGCGCTTGAGTGCATCCCGCGTTTCAGCTGGAGTAAAGCCTGCGTACACCGGAACTGTTGGTTGCTCGTCCGTGAACAGGATCCACTTTCGCACCTTGCTCGGCAGCTTCTTCCAAGGTATGTCCACGTCGTAGCCCATCGACACCAGGATGTCCCGCAGGTTCTGCCCTTGCCATGCTGTAGGCCACGCCGCTACAGCACGTTCCCGAATCGTAAGCGTAGGATCAGGCACCATCGACGCCTCAGTCACTTCGTAAACGCGACCGGCCCCATGGCATTTGGGGCACGCGCCTTCAATCCTGTTGGCTGAAAACGATTCTGCATACAGCATCGGTCGTCCGGGCGGATATATTCCGGCACGTGAATAGAGCATGCGTAATAGATTCGATAACGTCGTCACGCTGCCGACAGAGGAGCGTGTTGTTGGCGATCCCCTCTGTTGTTGGAGTGCAACGGCAGGAGGCAGGCCCTCAATCGAATCCACCTCCGGCACGCTTAGCTGATGGAACAGTCGGCGCGCATAGGGAGAGACTGACTCAAGGTATCGACGCTGTGCTTCCGCATAAAGGGTGCCAAAGGCGAGGGAAGACTTCCCGGAACCCGATACTCCCGTGAATACTACA
The DNA here is from genome assembly GCF_036877645.1 of Terriglobus sp. ADX1. Taxonomy (NCBI): domain Bacteria; kingdom Pseudomonadati; phylum Acidobacteriota; class Terriglobia; order Terriglobales; family Acidobacteriaceae; genus Terriglobus; species Terriglobus sp. ADX1. The sequence continues at coordinate 17,029 of NZ_JAEDXV010000014.1, read as the reverse complement.
AGTGAGTCTCTCGGAACATCGACGTCGATATTCCTGAGGTTGTGTTCGCGCGCGCCGCGCACACGCACCATATCGGATGAATTACCCATTCGTGTGTCCTATCCCTGACGGCCATTCCTCATGATTGAGATGCAGCCTTCGTGCGTGTATGGCACTTCGCCTGGGGTGGCAGAGCAAACACACCTCACGTGAATCGCGTTTTCGTTTTTCCAGCACAATATTTCTGCGTGCCGCCACATCTATTCACGCCGCAGATGCACATGGGCCTGCATCCTTTGCTATGAATATGACACTATCCGTTCGTGCTAGTTATGCGACCTACAAAGTGGGTATGTGTCTCTCATTGCGGATGTCACCCGAAGCTTCTCTGTCCAGCGTTCGGAAGGTGGGATGGTGAGGCCGTTAGCGCGAACCACTGAGCCGGAAGAGAAGGAGTGGGATCGCGCCAAAAAGGATTTTGCGAATTCTCGCCTTCAATCAACTTGATCAGATCAACGCAAATGGTGCTTCACATTTACGCGGGGTCTTCACCTCTTCCGCTGGGGTCGCACGCGAGACGCAGATGCATCTTCGGAAAAAGCTAGAATAACTTTCGAGATGACTGGTGATCCCCAAGCCGAAGACCTCCGCGCCCGCGAATTGATTCTTGAAAACGACGCCCGGTTGCAACTACAACTCGATGGCGCCCATGTCGGACTCTTTGAGTGGGACGTCGTCACAAATCGATCTCGATGGTCGACAGGATTTTACCTGTTGCATGGCCTAGAGCCGAACGAGATGGCGAGCTATGAACTGTGGCGGGGCCAGGTCCATCCAGACGATATTGCTAAGGTAGATGCCGAAATCAGACGCGTCGTCGAGGAAGGCGAACATCTTGATGTCGACTATCGTATCGTCCATCCGACTGGCGAGCTTCGTTGGACGCGTCTTCAGGCTCAGATGGCGCGTGACCCTGAAGGACGTCCCTTGGCCATGAGGGGATACTGTGGTGATGTTACGCGGCGCAAGCTCGCAGACGCGGCTCTACTGGAGAGCGAGAAACTTGCGATCGCAGGTCGCATGAGTGCCGCTCTCGCGCATGAGATTAATAATCCCCTCGAAGCTGCTTACAACCTTTTGTATCTAGCACGCGGCCTCGCATCGCCCGGTGAGCAAGCCGACCTTCTCGATCAGACAATCGAACAACTGCAGAGAGTGTCGGAGATCAGTCAACAGACGTTAAAGTTCGCGCGCGCATCGAAGCCGAGGCTGGTGAATGTTGTCGAAGTGATTGAATCGACGTTCCGGCTCATTGGTCCGAAGCTAACCATGAATGCGGTCGAGGTGAAGACTGATTTCCAGGCTTCCCCTCAACTCCTGTGCTCACCCGGAGAACTGCAACAGATCCTTACCAACATCTTGAATAACGCCGCCGAAGCGAGCCGCCAGCCAAGGATGGTCGCAGTGCGCGTGCGGGAGCATTGCGGCGGAGAAACGTCGGATTCTTGCGCGGTTCGAATCACGATTTCCGACACCGGACCGGGCATGACCCCAGAAACGCTTAGGAGAATCCGCGAACCGTTCTATACGACAAAGAATGATTCTGGAACAGGTCTGGGCATGTGGGTCGTGCAGGAGCTTGTCTCCAAGCTGAATGGAAAAATATCGATAAAGAGTACGATCCATGAGCGTTGGCATGGAACAGCTATTTCACTGCTCCTGCCGATGAATGCGGACATCATGGGTTAGGCCCGCCCCATATCCATAAATCGGTCGGCAGTTTCGAACAGGCCGATGGGGGTACGCTTTTTCTCGACGAGATCGGTGCGATGCCCTTTTCGGTGCAGCCTAAGCTGCAGCGTGTCCTTCCGTTCCGCTCTCTTTTACAGGTTGAATGCCTACTTCATCAGCCTTCCACCGCTCCGGGGGCGAAAAGCCGGCAAGGTTCAACTGTAGGGGCACTCCTTATGATGATAACGGGCTTATTGCTATCTATGCTTTAGGACGTTGCTCGAACAGACCCTCTCCAAGCCCTTCAGTGCAACCAGCCACAGTGCTCCCATCAGCTGCTCTGCCGGCAGTACTGCGACGTTGACCATCAGCGCATCGTCATCGGGAACCTCGCAGCCTCCGAGTCCAGTTACGTGGACGGTCACGGTGAACTGATTCGTGTCGCGATTTCGCACGCAAAGATCTCATCGACTCAAGCGATACCGATTTTCTGGAGGGACGAATGGCCTTTGGCTCGTTCAATGCTGAGCAGAACATAAGGACTCTATCGATGTCTGATTATCCAGCAATACGAAACCACGTGAACAGCCAGTATCGATAGGAAGCTTCTCTTGTCAGTTGATGATCTCGATAAATAGCAAATCGCCAAATTGCTTATCGAGACGGATTACTTAGTACATATAGATGCCCTTAGCGGACGCGATCCTTCACTCTTTCCGGCTCCATGAGCGCATTGGCCTGTTGTCACGAACTGAGGGAGTACAGAGATCACTTCCTATATGCCGACTTGTCATTACCAATGCAGAGCTTCTGGAACGAGACTTCGTCGCTTTGCAGCTTGCGCCCGCTCAGGACGAACTAGCCGAACACATCTGCGGCATTGTTTGGCTGACCAGGTATGAATAGAGCTCGACTCTCATCAACCCGATCTCGGCACGACGCTCATTTACGTGCTTTTCATCTTCGATTGGGGCTTCCTTTAGCTTGCCTGACAGGCAAACGAGGCGCTCCCCGAAACGCTGATCCTTGCTCTGATCTACTTGGGAGAGATCGTAGACCAAGGCGTATGACTCTGGATCGGCTTCGCCTTGGTCTACGTGGGCACGAAGAAGAGGCAAGACAACATCGCGCATCTGCGCAGATTGATGTTGGATCATGACTACGAAATGACCGGCAGCCTCAGGACCAACCGTGGAGAATGTCGGAACACCATGTTCTTTCACTATGGTCTGTAACTGTTCGGTGTGTGCCCTGTCGATTTCACCGAGGCGCTTGGGATCGAATCCGCTTTGTCGCCTTACAGCCTGGTCAGCTTCGTAAAGGCTGTTTATCATGTCACGAAGTGCGGGATCAGTTGGCAGCTTGCCCTTCCTTGCAGCTTTGACCCCATCCAAGCGGTACCGCGTCCGAAGAAAGGTCACCGCATCCGGAGGGAGGTCGTGACCAGCGCCGGGCTGGTCTAATGCTTTCAGAACCCGCGTTTGAAAAGCGTGTAACTGATTTGTAAGCAGGAAGATGAAGTCGTAGGCTGCTTCATCACCGACTTCCGATCTGGTAAGCAGGCCGTGCTTGGCGTAAATGACTTGGACTTCGGCGTCTATCGCAGCTTCTTCAGAGGGAACCTGGGTCAGGAGCCTCCGAGTTGTAATCTCGCGGATGTGAATGGCGAGCGCCTGATCGGAATCCGACATGGCCAATGATGCGGCAAGGACGATCGGTAAGAGCATTTAAATCTCCACTCCTACGGCCATGTATACGCGAACTCACCCACTTTTGGCAGCTTCCCTGAATTGCAAGCTAGGGTCGAAGCAGATTACTACTGAGAAACGCCCATCACGGAAGAAATCCAGCAGTCGGTTGATTGGCTCGATGAGTGCCTTGGCCTGTTGCAACAGTGAGAAGCTTGGCAGTGTACTCCCGACAATGAGATTCCCCAGTACCGAATCGGCCCAATGATCCCGGCCTCAAAGAGGCATACGACACAATCTTGAAACGCACGATGAGTGATGTGTGGAAGAAGTTCTACGACAATCGTGATGGTGGGTGCGTTGAGTTAACCGCCTCGACGTCAGGGTGATCCAATGCTCAAGCAGGAACTCAGCCGGATTGCGAAGACGGTCACGCAGATAAACATATTCTGGGTAACAAAGCGTTCCGAAGCGACCGGCTGGTGAATACCGAAGGATACGCGTTGCACCCAGCGAGCAGTTGTTCCGGTGCATAGAAGTGCTCTATGCAGTCAGCTTTCGGCGCAGCTTGTCTGATTCGCTATCAAGTCCCGCCTTCTGCAAGGCGTACGCGGCATCCCAGACCTGCCTCTCTAAGGCAGCTATACGGCCCTTCACGAGATGCAATCGCTGCATCCATCCCACACCACTGTCGAAGAAGCTCCCAAACGGAGCGATATGAATTCAAAAGCGGTACGCTATAGTCGCCATCGCTGGTGTCGCCTTTAAAGACGATTCCCGTTTTGATTTCTATATATTCCACCGAGGCAAATTCCATAACAGCTTGTCTTTGCTCGTCTATAAAAGACGTCCCAATTAACTTCGAAAGCGGACGCCTTGCGACTGCAGGTATTGCTTGCTTTCCTGTACCAGCTTTAGGGGAACGAACGACTCCTTGCCGTCGTAGTCGAGTTCCACCATGATCATGCCCTTCAACTTTCGACCTGCCATCAGATCCAGCACTGCTGGTACGTTGACCTTGCCCTGTCCTAGTGGGCAATACCCGGCGAAATGATCGTCTTTGCCGTTCCAATCTTTCAGGTGCATATGCTCGATGATGGGAAGGAAGTCGCGAACGACTGCGGCTGCATCGGAGCCACCCTTTGTGAGTTGGCCAATGTCAGGACCGAAGCGAACATATTTCGTGTTCACGGTATGGAGAATCTCGTATGTTTCGTCCTTCGATTCAACGCATGTTCCCGTGTGTTGATGCAACGCTGCGGTAATGCCAACGTCAGTTACGGCCTGGCAGATTTGGTTGAGCGAATCTACGATGGTGGACTTGTGCTGCGAGAAGTCATACGTCTTGCGATCCACGGCATTGGGTCCGATGACGGCAACGCGACCGCCGTATTTCTTAACGATACTTGCCCAGCGGACAGCCTTGGCAATCTCTTCCTTTCTTGCTGAGGCATCGGTTAGGTTCATGGCGCAATACGCAGAGATCAATGGCAGAGAATGTGCGCGAAGCACGGCACCCAGGCCGCCTGGCTGTTGCTCCCAACTTTCCAGTACTTCACCGAATGTTTCGAATCCATAGAAGCCCACGCTACCGATGTCTGCGATTGCAGTTGCAACGTCTTTGTTTGACCACGTGATCGCTGTATGGCCCACAACGATGTTGCGCTTGCGAGGTGATGCTAAGAGGGAACCGGGGGTGAGTGCTGCAAGGCTGGCAGTGAACACGACTGATTTGCAGAACGTGCGGCGGTTTAACTCCATGCTGTTTCTCCCGTACTGCCGGCATCGTAACCGGCGTGAATGCGATTGGACCTGAATCTTTATGGAAGGGCTGGTGTGGTTGTTGTGTTCGGATTCGATGTCGCAGGGAAACTCGCCGCAAGATAACGACTGACTGTGACGATCTCTTCATCGCTCAGCTCCGCGCCTCGATTCACCATTTCATCCACTGTGGCTGACCACTCCGGCGCGGTGGCCCGTTTGCGAGAAATTGTTCCCGTTGTATGGCACGTGGTACAGGCGCGCTGGACAACGGCTTTTCCGTCACCGGGTGGGAGGTCGGACGAAGCTGCTTGGGGTGCCGACTGCGCATAGGTCTTGATACACAGGGTGACCATCAGGAGGAAAGCAGTGCACAGCCGCGCCAAAAAGCCTACCCCACTGTGCGTTTGCTGGTGATATTTCTTTCGATTCGGCTGGAGGGAACCTATTGCTCGGTGCATTCAAAGCTCGCTTCTGATGAAACCCACGGAAAGGATTACGGGGATGCTTGACTTTCCTGAACACGGAGATTTATACACTTGTTCACTCTCATTAAGCAAATGTAATTGCGTAATACGCAACAAGAGGGCTTCGTGTTCAACAAGTATTTGATCTTTTTCTCAGTTCTGTCTTTTGCTGCCACCATGAGTGCTCAGAAGGGTGCGGATTGGCCCATGTATGGTCACGACACAGCAAGCGCGCGCTTTTCGCCACTGAAGCAAATCAATGTTTCGAATGTGGCAGCCTTGAAGCTTGCGTGGAGCTTCGATATGACCGCGCCAGTGGCAACACCCACTGTGATGACAGCAAGTGGAAGAAGAATTGTTCGGACTTCGAAAACGACACCGCTGGTGGTTGGCGACGTGATGTATTTTTCTACGCCGTTCTCTCATGTCGTTGCGCTGCATGCCACGGATGGAACTGTGATCTGGGACCACACGTTGCCAGCCAATCCGGCGTCGCGAGGAATTTCCTATTGGCCCGGAGAAGGAAGCGATGGACCACGCATCTTTATTGGAACTTCAAACGGAAAGCTGTTCGCGCTTGATGCGAAGACTGGCGAGGCAGCGAAGTCGTTTGGTGAGGATGGTGCTTTGAATGTGCGCGTTGGCGTTGCCGATAAATATCCCAATGCACACTATGGCATCTCATCTCCTCCTGCGATCTTCAAGAATCTCGTTATCACCGGGTGCCAACTGCAGGAGATGCCGAGTAAAGGGCCGAGTGGTGATATCCGGGCATGGGACGTGCGGACGGGAAAACTCGTGTGGACTTTCCATACGCTTCCACGTCCTGGCGAAGCGAACCATGAGACGTGGCGAGAGGATCAATGGCAGGATCGCTCCGGGTTGAATGTATGGGGATTGATGACGGTGGATGCGCAGACCAGCACGATCTTCATTCCTCTGGGGACCGCTACGACCGACTTTTATGGTGGTGATCGTAAAGGAACGAATCTGTATGGTTCGTCACTTGTTGCGCTGGACGTGACTACTGGGAAGTTGAAATGGTTTTTCCAGACAACGCATCACGACAATTGGGACTACGACATTACAGCTGCTCCGGTGTTAGTAGACGTCCATCGAAACGGTAAGACGATCGAGGCAGTCGCGCAGAGCACGAAGCAGAGTCTGCTCTTTATCCTTGATCGCAAAACAGGAAAGCCGATTTTTGATGTTGAAGAAAGGCCCATACCTGCAGATAACGTGCCTCCCGGAGATGAGCCATCTCCGACTCAGCCATTTCCGGTTAAGCCGGGGGCTTTGAGTCTGAATCATTTCGAAGGCACGGATGCTGAGCTGGCTAAGTTGACTCCAGAGCACGATAAGGCATGCAAAAACTTGCTTGGGTTGGAAGGTGGTGTTCTGACGGGAGGCCCCTATGCCGAGTATGGTCCCAAGCTTCGTATTGTGTTTCCGGGATGGACAGGTGGAGGGAATTGGGGTGGAACCGCGTTCGATCCTAAGCTTGGTTTGCTCTTCGTGAATACCAAGAGTGAAGGCATGCTGAGCAAGTTGGTGCTGGAGAAAGACGGAACCTATAGCCGTGTTGGGCCAGATCATCCTCCAGCTGGTGTGAAAGACCTGTTTCAAGTGGGGCCGTGGCCCTGTCAGGCGCCGCCATGGGGTGAATTAAGCGCCGTGAACGTCAACACGGGCGAGATTGCGTGGCGTATTCCTTTGGGATCATTCCCAGAACTTGATGCGATGGGGATTCCAACCACTGGAAGAACAAACACCGGGGGCCCAATTGCAACTGCTGGCGGCCTCGTTTTTATTGCAGCTACGGAGGATCAGAAGTTCCGCGCATTTGACTCGCACAACGGTAAGAAATTGTGGGAGACAACTCTCAACTCAAACGGGTTTACTGTTCCCATTTCTTATCAGGGTTCGAATAAGAAACAGTATGTCGTTGTCGTTGCTGGCGGTGGCAATGCTCCCACGCCGGCTCATCCAACAGTCTATGCTTACGCTCTTCCATAGCTGGTTTATTACGCCGTTCACGTCACAGACTAAGTTCGCAACACGTCACGCTGATTTCTGGAGTAACTTCCTATGAAGCATCTCGCCATCCTCTTGCTATTTCTTGGTATTGCATGTTCGACGTCGAGCGCGGGAGCGCAGTCTTTTCAGCCGGATATTCGATATCAGAACAACACATTGCATACATGGTCTTCGAAAGGGAGTGGGTCCTGGCAGCCGGAGGGAGACAGTATTGTTGGCCACGGCGGAGCGAATGGGGAATGGCTTCTCTCGGATACGTCCTATCAGGATGTGGCCCTCTACAGTGAATTCCGCTGCAGCAATCCTTGCGATTCAGGATTTCTGTTGCGTGCAGTGCCGACTCCCGATGGTGGTTTGAAAGGCGTTCTTGTTTCTTTCAGCGAAAGCTCTCTTCCAACGTTTGCTGTCTCCATTGATCGGGATGGCAAGATCGTTCACAAAGAAGCGCTAGCGCGTGGTGGCTTGTTGCAGCGGGTTACGCCTCCTCCAGCAAAGCCTCAGACCGCTGGGTCTCCCCGGCCAAGAAATGCAAACACTGTTGCGTTGCCATTGCATGCTCCTGATACTTCATTGAAAGTCGGCGATTGGAATCGCGTCGAGAGTTTCTTTGATGCGAACACAGTTCGATCTTTCCTGAATGATGGACACCAGGAAGGTGCGATCTCAGAAGAGGGCTACGGAAGCGTTGGGCTTTATGTGGGAAGTGGCGGCCAGGTCAGTGTTCGCAAGGTAGCTTTGAAGGATCTGAATCGCAAGGTTCGCGACACGGAGAAGGTGGGCGACGGTTTCCGCAAGCAGAAGCTCAACGATTTTTATTATTCGTGGGGCACCGCTGCCGCCGACTTCAATCACGATGGTGTGTTGGACATTGTTTCCGGGCCTTACATCTACTACGGCCCGGACTACCGTACCTCTCGTGAGATATGGATGGCGCTAAGCTCAAACCCCACGACCGAGTTTGCAACGGATTCGACGATGGAGTTTGCAGCAGACTTCAATGGGGATGGCTGGCCTGATGTTCTGACCGTGATGTTTGGCAATGGCCCCGGTATTCAGCTCTACATCAATCCCAAAGGAGAGAATCGCCGATGGGACAAGTACACCGTTGGTTCCGCTGTACAGAGTGAGATTGCGGTTCTGCGTGATGTGGATGGTGACGGCAAGCCAGAACTCGTTTGTTCTGGCGAAGGATACGTTCGTTATCTGAAGCCTGATCCTTCTGATCCTACAAAACCCTGGAGGATTCATAACATCTCTGAGAAGGGATACGGAGCATCGCATGGCATTGGGGTAGGCGATGTGAACGGGGATGGCCGCATGGACATCATTGATCCGTTCGGATGGTGGGAGCAACCCGCCCAGAACGCTGCAAATACAGCCTGGACATATCATCCGCAGGCTTTCGCGAAGTATGGTCGCGGCATGATGGGAGGCAGCGTTATGGCTGTCTACGACGTAAACGGAGATGGATTGAATGACATTGTGACGTCATTAAATTCTCACGGATGGGGACTTGCCTGGTATGAGCAGAAGCGTGAGAACGGGAACATCACCTTCGTTGAACACATGGTGATGGATGATTTCACCACTGCAAATGCGGGTAACGTGACCTTCTCTGAGCTGCATGGCTCTGGCTTCGGAGATGTGGACGGAGATGGTCTTACCGATTTCATTGTTGGAAAGCGATACTTCTCGCATCTGGATACGAACCTTGATCCTGATCCGCGAGATGCACCAGTCCTTTACTGGTACAAGACGGTGCATGACCCGAAGGCACCTGGCGGCGCGAAGCTGGTTCCAGAGCTAATTGATACGCACAGTGGTGTGGGGTCAGATGTGCTTGCAGTGGACCTGAATCGGGATGGTGTCTTGGATATCGTAACCTCCACTCGTTTTGGAACAGACATCTACTGGAATACGCGAGACAAGCACGCAGCTCGCACAAAGAACAAATAACGCTGTCGTTACCAACAAAAGATGAGAATGGGAGTACACACATAGTTCGCCGTTGCAGTACTCATCTGAGGTACTGTAACGAGTCAATTCGTTAGCAGACACTAGAGAGTCTTCGTGTCCGTTAGGTCACGGGCACTTCCGCAGAAATCTGGTGAAGATGCAGATGCGTTTGCATACCTACACGCGCGAAGCGCAGTTGTAGACCACTGTATTCCCGGGTTCACCATAGTCGTCGCATGCGATGTGGGGAAGGCACACGTACCTTCTCACATTGAGAAAGCGGCGGCGCTTATTCGCGTGGATACGCACATTTTGTTGCGCGTTATCGAGCGTAAGTAGGCATTACAGCAATCGTCTGAAAATATTTTTTAATCCTTGACGAATTCTGTTTAACGTTGCTAGCCTTCTCTCGTTAACGCAACCCGAATTGCATAATACGCAACGCGTAGTTGGAGGCCAACACATGCACTACAGAAAGAGTTTTGGATCGGCAATCGCACTTGCCGCAGTACTTGTCTCATCTGCGAGCGCACAGATTCGATCCGCAACCATCACCGGAACAGCTATCGACAGCACCGGTGCTCTCTTGCCCGGCGCCACGGTGACCGTGACGAACGAAGCAACCAATGAAACTCAAAAGACGGAAGCTTCGAGCGCCGGACAATACACCATTCCGTATCTTGCTGCTGGCAAGTACACCGTTACGGTGAGTAAGGGCGGCTTTCAGGACTTCAAGGCGAAGGGAGTTGTTCTGACCACTTCGCAGACGGTGAAGGTGGATAGCACGCTGTCTGTTGGAGGTTCTGTAGAGCAAGTGGAAGTGAATGCCTCCGCTGCACAGATTCAGACAGAAAGCAGCACGGTGTCTGGTGCGGTAGATGCTCAGACGATTGAGGCTATCCCGAACATCACGCAAAATCCGTTGTATTACGCGACCCTACAAAATGGTGTCCAGCCTCGTAACACTTCGGCAAGCACGCAGAACCTTAATTCGTTCGGCGTGGGTGTTGCGGGACGTGCTCAGTTTTCCGCGATCGGTGTGAACGGTGGGCGAGCTTATGAGAATGACATTCAGCTCGATGGTCTTCCAATTACGGGCAACGGCTTCAACGAAGCAGCGATCGTTCCGAATACCGAGGGCATTCAGGAAGTTCGCGTGATTGCGAATAACTTCACTGCGGATTATGGACGCGGTGATTCCGTGATGGCAATTACAACGAAGTCGGGTGGGAATGCGTTTCACGGACAGGTGTCTTACATGATTCGTAATGAGGCCTTGAATGCAAACTCGCCTGGCAATAAGGCGCAGGGAATCCGGCGTCCTGCTTTCAAGGTGAATGACTTTGGCGGAGCCATCACGGGGCCGATCTGGCGCGATCGGATCTTCTTCTCGTCTAGCTATCACTACCTGCGCTTTAACCAAGGGCAGACGTATCTTCAGACTGTGCCTACGGCGCTGGAACGGGTCGGCGATTTCAGTAAGACCTTCCAGCAGGATGCTAACGGCAACCCGGTTCCCGCACTGGTGTTCGATCCATTCAATGTGACACAACGCGGCACGAACTTATACGAACGTGCACAGATTCCAAATTCAATCATTCCGAATCCGAATCCGTATGCGGTCAAAATGTTTAGCTACTATCCGTTGCCGAATCGCACACCGGATGATGTGTACAACACCAATAACTTCACCGCTACGGTGGTGAATATGGTGCGTCGCCAATCATCGAATAACCGTCTCGACTTCAAGTGGCGACGTCATTCGTTTTATGCAAGCGGTGGTATCGATTACGGGACGATCTCTCAGCCGCGCCCGTTTGGTACGGCGCCGTTTAACAACGCGCCGACAACGACGCAGGATCAGAATCCGTATGCGCAAATCGGTGATACCATCACGCTTTCACCCACACTGTATGTTGACGTACGTTATGGCGTGACAAGAATTAACACCTACAACTATGCGGGCAATCATTCTGGATTCACCGATTACGGTAGCTTTGGAATTCCGACGGCGACGCAGGCTCTGTTTGCTCAACCTGGCGCTGCCCCGGTTGTGAGCCCCGCGGGATTTGGCGGCAGCGGCGGAGGCAGCAACTGGTCGGCGCTTTCGGCCGGACAGTTCGCAAGCAAGGCCGAACATCAACTGGTTCACGCCGTGAATGGAAGTGTGACGAAAGTCGCGGGCAAATGGACGTATAAGGTTGGCTCTGAATACCGTGTCATGCTGGCTAACTACAACGACTTCGAAGAGGCTTCCGCGAACATTGGTGGTTGCTGCGCTGCCGATCCCGGAGGAAACTATTCCTTCCGGTATGTAACTGCAAGCGGTGGCCAGGCGCCTGGCAACACGAGCCCGAATCTGCAGGGAATTTCAGGTGCAACCATGCTGTTGGGCGAAGGTGTATGGTTTGTTCGTCCGGGCGCCAACTTGAAGCCCGCCTACGCTGCGAAATACTTTGCTGTGTACTCACAGAACGACTGGAAGGTGCGGCCGAATCTGACCATCAACCTGGGCCTTCGTTGGGATCTGCAGCCTGGACCGACGGAGCGGTATAACCGTCTATCCGGTATTGACTTTACACGGAATAATCCGTTCGGAAGCAAGGGGGTGATTGCCTTTCCCGGAACGAATGGCTACAGCAGAAACCTGTGGGATACGGAATACACGGACTTTCAGCCTCGCGTTGGACTTGCGTACCAGGTGCATGAGGGTACTGTGATTCGCGGCGGATTTGCATTCGCGTATCTGCCAAGCAATACAGGTTATTTCTCAAGCCCGAACGATTACGGTGGAACGCCATTCTCTCCAGGTAATCAGGCGTTGCCGTTTGGCACAAACCCGCAAGGTGTTCCTGTTACGCGATTCACGGATGCCTCTCCGCTTGTGCCAGCAGTCGGAGCGAATGCGGCTGCACCGCAGGTGTATGGAACAACGGGTGCGTATTTCGATCGGCACCTGAAGAACCAGGTGATGAAGCAGGGAAATGTGTTCCTTGAACAGGCTTTTGGCAAAGGCGGCGGTTACCTGTTGTCGATTGGATGGGCAGGATCCTATGGATCAAACCTGACAACCCGTAATCAGCCCTTTGAGACGCTGCAATCTGTCGACCCTACCATTCTCGCGAACTATCGTAGTCAGTACATCGCAAACAACGGGACATCGAATCCGGCAACGGCATTGGTACAGAATCCGTATCAGCCAGTGGGTGGACAACTGCTGCCGTTCCAGAATGCGCTTGCAGGTTCAACGATTCAGCAGTTCATCCCACAGACGCCCTATCCGTTGCTTTACGGAGCGTTTCTCAACGGATCAAGAGGCTACTCCAACTTCAACTCATTGCAGGCTTCGTTGCGCCACAACTTCCAGTCTGGCTTCAATATGATTCTGAATTACACATGGAGCAAGGAGTTGGATTATTCAGTTACAGGCATTGAAGATGGACAAGGCGTGAATGCTGGTGGTTCGCTTGGAACACCGGATCTTTTGAACAATGGGCTTAATCGGAACTATGGTCTTGCTGACCAACCGCATCGTCTTGTAGCCACGTTGATTTACAAGTCACAGTTTGGAAAGGATGGAAAGTACGCCCTTGGAAATGTGGTGGGACGCGCGCTGCTGGGAGGATGGAGTTTTGGCAGCGTAGTGACAATGCAATCCGGCATGCCGGTTGTTTTGAGCTTCTCAAACAATGGATCGCTGACATCTCGCTTGGATCGTGTCGCTGGACAGAATGTTGTTCTTCCAAAGGAGTTCCAGAAGCGGTACAACGGTTCGACAACGGTTACTCTTCCTTGCGGCAAAACGGTGACGCCAGCAAAATACTCACTGCTGAAATACAACGCATGCGCTTACTCCAGCCGAACGCTTACGACTCCGAACGGAAGCATCGTGCAGGATTTGTACTGGGTTGGAAATCATGCACAAACGGATGGAAACATCCGGACGAACAGCCGTTACAACGTGGACTTCAGTCTACGGCGCAGCTTCCCGCTGTTTGAACGATTCCAGCTGGACGTTGCAGCGGAAGCGACGAATTTGCTGAACACTGCTGAGTTCAACGGAGCCTATGTCGGAGGTCTTGGATCACCCAACCTGGTGAACAATGCGAGCAAAGGCCTGATCCCTGGTCTCGGTACCAGTAGTACATTCGGAACCGTAAATATGAATGCATTTGACCCGAGACAGATTCAGATGCACGCACGCCTGGTGTTTTAACTGTTCACGCACCCCGTGTGCTAAACCGCGCACGGGGTGTTTGTCGCGAAATTGGAAGTAAGAATTCTTAGGGAAGAAACTTCATGCAATATCGCAAGTTCATCGGCGCGAGCTTATGCGCATCCGCAACATTAATAGTGGCGCTCTCCAGCAAACGTGCGACTACCGTTCGTGCGGAACAACACAAGCGATACGCTGACTGGTCTCAGTTCGAAGGCAGCTCGGATGCATCTCAGTATTCTTCTCTGAAGCAGGTCAATAAAACGAACGTAACCCAGCTCCAGCAAGCGTGGTTTTATCCAGCGGGTAATAACGGCTTGCTATTCGGTTCAAATCCTATCGTTGTTGATGGTGTGATGTTTGTGTTGGGCCGGAGTAATCGCATCGCGGCTCTGGATGCCGTTACAGGCAAAGAGATTTGGGTGCATGACACGCAGAATCCTCGTGGGATTACCAATCGTGGCCTCACCTATTGGAAGAGCAGCGATAGCACGGATGCGCGCATTTTGTTTGCAAGCAATAACGAATTACATGCGTTGAACGCAAAGTCTGGGACATTGATCACTTCCTTTGGTGTGAATGGGAGCGTGAATCTAAAAGAAGGGTTGGGGCGTGATCCTTCGAAGGTTCGATCCATTCAGTCGAGTACGCCTGGGAAGATATTTGGAAACCTGATCCTTATGGGGTCGGCTCCTGGTGAGGACTACGGTTCGCCTCCAGGAGATATACGTGCGTATGACGTGATCACGGGCAAGCTGACGTGGAGCTTTCATACGATTCCGCATCCGGGTGAGCCTGGATATGACACATGGCCACCGGATGCATGGCAACACGAAGGCGGCGTGAATACATGGGGCGAATTCTCAATTGACGAGAAGCGTGGCATTGCTTATTTCCCGCTTGGATCGGCCACGTATGACTTCTATGGTGCGGACAGAAAGGGTATGAATCTGTACGCCAATTGCATTCTTGCTTTGGATGCAAAGACCGGCAAATACCTGTGGCACTTTCAGGCTGTGCATCACGATTTGTGGGATTACGATCTGGCAGCATCGCCGAAGCTGATTACCGTGAAGCATGACGGCAAGGTTGTGGATGCTCTTGCAGCTGCGGGTAAGAATGGTTTTCTGTATGTTCTGGATCGCGTGACGGGTAAGCCACTGTGGCCGATTGAAGAACGGCCTGTGCCAGCTTCAACTGTTCCTGGAGAACAGGCGTGGCCAACGCAGCCTTTCCCCACAGTGGTACCGCCGTTCGTGCGACAGACCTTTACTGCAGACGACATCAACCCATATATCCAGGAACCCGCGGAACAAGAGCGATTGCGGAAGCTTGTGCGGGAAGCAAAGAACGACGGCTTGTTTACGCCGCCCGCACTGCAGAACACGATTCAGGCTCCTGGAAATGGCGGTGGTGCAAATTGGGGTGCTCTTGCAGCTGATCCTGATGCGGGATTCGTCTATGTGCAGGCCAAGAATGCTCCGTCAATGTTGAAGCTGGAGCCACGAGCGCCACGTCGCCCAATCCAGGGCCCGCCGTCTACAGTCGGATTAGTTCTTTACAAGCAAAATTGCCAGGCATGTCATCTTGCAGAGCAGCAGGGGCAACCGCCTGCTATCCCCTCACTGAAAGGTGTTGTGGAACGGATTGGTGCGTCTCGCGTGAAAGAGACCGTGCACAACGGTCAGTCGCCCATGCCTGCCTTCGCTGATTTCACGAACACTGATCTTGATGCGCTTGTTGCGTATCTTGAGAGTCCGTCGACGGCTAAGGCCCCACCGAATTTGGATGCGTTACTAGCCCCACCACCTAAGACCGCCGGTCAGCGTTATTGGACGGGCTATGGCTACATGGATTCAGAAGATGGGTTGCCCGCTATTAAGGGGCCGTGGTCGACGTTGACTGCGTATGACCTGAATCGTGGCACCATCGCGTGGCAGGTTCCGCTTGGAGGAATTACCCGCCTTGAAGCGAAAGGAATTAAGGGAACTGGAAGTTATTGGCCTCGTGGCGGTGTTGCAGTTACAGCCGGGGGGCTTATCTTCTCTGGCACCAAGTCTGATTCCAAGTTCCGCGCGTATGACAAGGACACTGGGAAAGTTCTATGGGAGAAAGAACTTCCTGCAGCACCCGAAGGCATTCCTGCTGTGTACGAGGTGAATGGTAAAGAGTACATCGTAATCAGTGCAAGACCAGGTACGGTACTCGCCGGGACGGATGTGGGAGCTCATCAGAACAGCGATGGACCACTTGCAAAGGAAACATCAGGTGATGCGGCACCTTCGCAGGGATATTACGTGTTTGCTCTGCCGTCAAAACAATAAGCGACTGGAAGGTGCAAGGACTTTGAACAAGATGAAAACGGGAACACCATTTGCTTTTGGAGAGGCTTTGCTCTCCCAGCCCAACTACTTGATTCGTGAAGGGCTCTTAAGGCTGCTTGCAATTAAGGATTCAGACATACGCTTGCTGATACTCTCGCAGAGCCGTGATGCTGTCGATAATGGACTACACGCAGGTGGGGCATTTTCTGCCACCATTCCCATGGTGGCCTTGTTCTATGGTGGTTTTCTCTCGCTCGACATAGAAGACCCAACGCGCCGGGGGCAAGATATCTTCACGTTGAGTAAGGGGCATGCGGTTGCAACGCTTGCCTCGATCTATGCGGAGCTTGGTTACTTTGATTCGAAATTGCTATCACATTCGCGCTCGCACCATAGCCTGCTCAATGGGCACCCCGGTCCTGTGTTGCCTGGCATTCACATCGCCACCGGACCGATGGGGCAGGGCATCGGCGCAGCACAAGGATTTGCCATTGCTGGAAAGACCAGTCCGCGTTTCGATTCGTACGTCATGGTGGGCGATGGCGAACTGCAGGAAGGAACATGCTGGGAGACCATCCTGTATGCGGGGCAAAGCCATCTGGATAATTTGTGCGTGCTGGTTGACCGAAACCATGGTCAGCTTGATGTTCACAACCGCACGCTCTTTCCGATGCCGCCGCTGGATGAAGTCTTCCGCTCGTTTGGCTGGAATGCACACAGCGTGGATGCTACGCAATACAACGGCGTAGTTGCGGCGTTGGAAAAGTTCCGTTACGGACCACGCGACGGGAAGCCTACGACGATCATCTGCAATACGACGAAGGGCTACGGTGCATTCAGTGACTTTATGAATAAACATAAAGTCACCAC
>NZ_JAEDXV010000149.1:0-253 GCF_036877645.1 Terriglobus sp. ADX1 | reverse complement strand
CCGTGACTGCTTGCGGCAGTGAGTAGGACATGAGTTTTTTCTTAGACACGAAGCGGGTCATCCTTGTCCACGCGAAGCCTGTACGAAACGAAGTTCGTCATCCTGAGCGAAGCCGAAGGACCTGCATCCTCTCCCTCACAACAACTTCTCTGGAGAAGTTATCCTGCGTCATTCGCAGAATGCTTCCGGGAAGTATTGCAGTGGGCACAGAAGAATGCAGGTCCTTCGGCTTCACTTCGTTTCGCTCAGGATG
>NZ_JAEDXV010000148.1:0-253 GCF_036877645.1 Terriglobus sp. ADX1 | reverse complement strand
ATTCTGCGAACTTCCCTGGCCAAGTCACTGGATACCTTGACGCCGCTGGATCGTCTGGGCGCAGCATGGGCCGTCGCCGCAGGGCACGCCACAGCCAGCCGAACCGCAGTCTCCGCCTTTCAAGACGCGTTGCGACCGTCACCGTGCCGGACACAGCATGGCAACGCCAACTTGAAATGATCCACGGACAGCTGCGCGGCGACCTGGCCAACATCAGCCGCATCCCCGTGACCGATATACTTTTTGTGTTGCC
>NZ_JAEDXV010000147.1:0-253 GCF_036877645.1 Terriglobus sp. ADX1 | reverse complement strand
CCGAAGCGGCTAAAGCCGCTGGTTATGCGGCGTTTGTATGGCAGGCTACGGCTTAGGTGCGAGACGTGGGCACCCGTTTTTTTGCTGGTTGCCTGATGCATTGTCGTGCGGGAGAGGAATGCAGGTCTTCCACTGCGCTTCGCTCCGGTCAGGATGACGGCCTTTGGCCGTATGATCGCGCTTTGCGCGATGCCCGGCTCGCTTCACGAATCCTGGGCACCCACAATCTTTGCTTAGGATAGCGCGGAGGCTT
>NZ_JAEDXV010000146.1:0-253 GCF_036877645.1 Terriglobus sp. ADX1 | reverse complement strand
TGGTGTGATTTTGATCTCCAAGTCGAAGAACCCGCCGCGTGAGCGTCGTGGATTCGCCGGCTCCGGTACGGTCGATCCGTTGAAGGCTTCGAAGAAGGCTTCCGGTAAGAAGAAGTAAGCATTGACGCAGAGCAATCTCTGGTTGCTCTGCCGCTTAGTGTGTAGGTGTTGTAGCTCGCATCGTCTGCGGACTTAGTCGAAATGAGTAAGTCGACGGCAGGATGACAAATTGAACTTAGGGCGCTCGCAATAG
>NZ_JAEDXV010000145.1:0-253 GCF_036877645.1 Terriglobus sp. ADX1 | reverse complement strand
GACACGACACACGCAAGCCTTATGGCAAGGCGGATGGATATTGATGCAGCTTCGCACCACCGCTCGTATCTAAGTGCAACTTGTACGCATAAAGCGCGTCATCCTGAGCGAAACGAAGTGAAGTCGAGACCTGCATTCTCCTGTGCCCTCTGCCATGCGCCAAGAAAACCACAGGATGGTTTTTATGAAGCATTCCCATTGGGGACAAGAAAAGCAGGTCCTTCGGCTTCGCTCAGGATGACGAACTTCGTTC
>NZ_JAEDXV010000144.1:0-253 GCF_036877645.1 Terriglobus sp. ADX1 | reverse complement strand
ACGATACCCTCGTCGAGACCTGCCATCGCCCCCTTGAGGAGAGCCGTAGCCAAATGCCCTTTGACGATGCTCCGCATGGCGCTGCAAGGTCACTGCGTCCTGGGATTGCCAACCGGCCCGACATGCGCGGCGATGGTTCGTCATCATCCCCGCAGTTTTTGTTACGTACAGCCTTGCGTATGTCGACCGCGCCAACTATGGCTTTGGCGCAGCCGCAGGGCTTGCCGATGAACTGCACATCACCGCGTCGCAA
>NZ_JAEDXV010000143.1:0-253 GCF_036877645.1 Terriglobus sp. ADX1 | reverse complement strand
AACCAAATGCGGCCCGCGGTCGAGTCGTTTCAATAACAACCGGGAAACCAACCCCATACATTGGCCGTCGCTTTACACGCAAGCCGTCATACTGTGTTGCAATAATCCGCGGAACAAATCGCGGGAGCAACGCGTCGTGAAACAACTTCTTGCAACACTCCTGCTGGCGGCAACTCCGCTGGCAGCAGTTCGTCCCACACCGGCACAGGAACGCAAGCCGATGGTGGTGGTCATCAGCCTGGACGCATTTGGT
>NZ_JAEDXV010000142.1:0-253 GCF_036877645.1 Terriglobus sp. ADX1 | reverse complement strand
CAAGCCGACCATGGTGCGAAACTACAGCGTGTATCCGATGGGTGCTGCTGGCATGAGCGTGGTCTTCCTCAATCAGACGACCATGATTTTCGGCGACAGCGCTGCGGTAAAGGCTGGTCTGGACTGCGTGATGGTCTCGCTTCCAACATCCTGGAAAACACTGACATGATGGGCGAGATGAACATCGTGGATCAGCGTGCTATCTGGAGCCTGCTCGATCAGAAGGGCACACAGACCATGATGCGCAGCGTTC